>CAYUYT010000040.1:0-9527 GCA_964449345.1 uncultured Spirochaetia bacterium
TTAGTTAAAAAATAACTTTTTTTATTATTTATCACAATAACTTTTTTTTGTTAACTTTTTATTATTTAGATTATTTTTTTATTTGATTTTACATTCTTTATGGATTATAAATGATGTATTACTTATTTTTATTATTTAAATGTGACTAATTTATGACTAATGATTATTATAAAAAAATTATACGTGCTTTCAATTTTGTGCTTACCGATGAGATTTTTAGTGATTTTTTCCTCAATTTCTATCTGTCAAGTTTAAAACAAACGAATCAATTTTTATTAAATATGTTTGAAAATAAAATGTCTTATTCTGGCATAACCGAAGTTTTGTTTGAAAATTTCCTTAAAAAATATTTTTATGACCTGAATTATTTTTTAAAAGAAATTCTGCAATATAAAAGTGATGATGAATTGCCTATTTATAACAATAATTTTTAATACATTGAAATATTTTTAATTGTACCGCAGGGTTAGGGGATATTAAGTCAAGCAACGTAAATTAAATATATAAATCAAGTTAGTATGCTTCCCCTACAGGCATTTATCTTTATCATCTTTTCAAGATATATGCCATTGTTTAAAGCGAAATAGTATTACTTAACGTTTTATATCTTTTCCCGTTGCTTTTTGATTTGTGAATTTTCATTTGCATAGTTTAAGGAATTCTCGTATTAATTTACAAATAACGGGATTTCTCTTCTAAAAGTTCACCGCTTTCATTAATCAAATTTTGTTTTTCGTTCAATATTTCTATAGCTTTTGAGTTTAACAGAATATATGCAATGTTAATTGATAAATAGTGAGTCTTTTGCAATTGAGCAAAAATGCTTTCTTGCATGAGATTATTTTTAATTTGACTATCATGATAAGGTATCGGCCTTAACATTTCTTCACCCTGAACTAACGGGGAGTTAATTATTGCTGTGTGTACTTCGTTACGTTCAGCGCCTTGTATATATTTAACGTGATTATGTATAAACATAGAAAGTTTTTCCCCAATGCTGAATAAAACGTCAGATAAATCTTGAATAATATTAAAGCCGGTTTTATCTTTTTCGCTTTCTGCTGTTCCCAAATTAATGTAATTTTCATAATGATTATATGTAACGTGGATATATGGATCCTGTTTCGAGTATTCATCAATTATTTTTTCTAGATTTTTTAATTTTTGCATATCCAGCGAAAAAACGCTATTGTCGAATATTTTTACGTAGTGCGTTGTTTCATCATTTATCTCAACCGCACCGTTAAGAATATCTCCGAAATTTTCAATAAAAGCGTTCACGGTAAATTTTAAGGTTCTGATAATATCACTGAAAAAATAATCAAGAAAAAACGATACGGGTTTTTTTTGTTTTTTGAATTCTTTACTATTTGAAATTAGATTTTTCAGGAAAGCAACGAATTGTTCATCTTGTAAACGCGATATTTTTAATCCTTCTGCTACCGGCTGCACGATGTATAATTTACGTTCAATAAAATCAAGTCGCTTTAAAATATCATCAATGCGCATGGCAATTTTCATGGCAATTTCTTCGTCGCATAAAAATGTATTTGTTTCAATGCTTTGTGTGCCAAAATAACTAAATATTTGTTTCGGTTTAACCAATTTTTTATGATATAACGTAAAAGTAGAGCATAAAATAAGCATAAAATTCCGTCTCGTTATTTCAGTGTCAAATAAATGATAGATTAGTTCTGTTATTTTATGAATTGAATGTTTATATTTTATTTCTCCTGCTAAAACGGTTTTAATGCTCCTTTCCAATACTTCTCTGTTACTTTCATCTTTAATAAGTTCCATGTAAGGTGGCGCAATATTTTTCATATAAGCAAGCATACCCGCGGCATTTTCTTTTTTAAATTTTATGGAATTGCTCATTGCAGTGAATTCTTTTATAAATCTGAAAAATGTAAAAACAACGTTGTATTCAAATTTTTCTAGTAATGCCCATCCGTTTTCAATTATGTATTTAATCGGGCTATAAGCGTAACGCACAATGTAATTGTTAATATTTTCTATTGTGGAGTAATATACAGGGGAAAAAATATAAAAAAGTCCAAGAAATCGTGGAATAATGGATAGAGTTGCTCGGGAAAAATCTTTAAGCTGGCTTTTAAATGAAAAAAGATAAGACAAAAACCCCGGTATTTTAATTTTTTTAACCGGTTTTGCTTTCTTTTTTTTGTATTTTTCGTTGTATAGCGTTACGGGTTTTATTCGCCTTGTTTTTTCCCCTGAATAGAATTCGGAATTTTTTTCTTTATCGTTTCTGTCAATTTTTTCAATTTCTCTTATTTTTGCAAGCAAGCTGGTCTTTTTTTTAGCAATTTTATTGACTAATTTTTGCGCGTGATTTGTTCGTTTTGCATTAATTAACGCGCTGTAATAAAAATAATTTTCAATCTCGTTTTTAAAATTATCGAAACCCTGTTTTCGCGCTTTTTCCGTTGGATACATTTATTTTTTTACTTTAAAATTGATGTTTATATTCTACCATACAGGGTTGTATTTATCAATTATTTTTTTTGCGTTTTATTATTTAGTGTTAATTTTTGTATCTTCGGCGTTCACTTAAAAGAAGCAAATCTTTTAAATGATTTTCAGTTTTTGCTTTCATCCAGTTCTTTTCAAAATCCTTACCCTGAATAATCTGCGCAATCGCTGCCAGAGCTTTAAGGTGAAAATTTCTATTATCTTTAGTTCCCATTAAAATGAATATACTTTTTATGTTTTTAGTTGTTTCGGAGAATTTTATTCCTTTAACAGCGCGTACAACGAGTAATTTAAAAGTGTTTTCTCCTTTAATAATAATATGCGGTATTGCTACATAGTCAGTAATTACAGTGCTGCTTTCATTTTCTCTTTTAAGCAAAAGGTTGTAAATAGTTTTTTCAGTCATATCAAGGTCGCTTGATAATATTTGCGAAACTTTTTTAAAAAATTCTTTTACATCCATTTTCTTTTCAATGTTTAAGTATTTTGCGTTTTTAATTATGGTGTCGATTTCATCGTGAGTAACATCGTCCCTTTGATGAAGAACTTCCCGAAGTTCGTTTTCAAGTTCGTTATGTTTTATTTCGTTATCCGTTATGCGGGCAATTAAATGTAAAAGCGCAAATTCTTTCATTGACTTTTTTCTGCCGTACAAAAAATATAAAATTGCGCCTAAGCCCACTCCGATTAAACTTAGTATTTTTGCTTTACCCTGTATGTCGATTAGTAGGATAATAAAAAATATGATTCCGATAATGTGAATCCAGGGATATAGAGGGGATTTAAAACTCGGTTTGTAGTTTTGTATTTTGCTTTCTCTTAAAATGATAACGGAAATATTTGCAAGAATATAGGTCATTAAAATTACAGCAGATGCGGCTTTAACAAGGAAATCCAAAGGCATAAACAGGGAAGCGGTAATAAATAACCCCGTAATAATTATAGAAAATATAGGAGTATTTAAACGTTTGTTTACATGGCTAATAAAACCGGGAAGGAGTTTATCTCTGCTTAAAGCCATAGGATAACGTGATGCAGACATAATTCCGGCGTTTGCCGTTGTAACAAAGGCAAACATTCCCGCTATTAAGAGGGCAATAAAGCCGGGTTGCCCCATAAAAATTTTCGCGGCATCGGCAATAGGTGAATTTGAAGAAGCAAGGCCTTTATTTGCAGAAACACCCACTGTTACAATTAAAAGTAATGAATAAAGAATGATAATTGAAAGGATTGATGCAATTAAACCGAGGGGGATGTCTTTTTTGGGGTTTTTAACTTCTTCTGACATACTGGACACTTTTAAAAGCCCGCCGAATGAAACGAAAACAAATCCTGCCACACTAAAAATGCCAATTATACCTTTCTTTTTTGTAAAAGGCATGAAATTGGATATATTAACTTCAGGCAATCCCACTACAATGTATATTACCATTATTAGAATTAAAGCAACGACAAAATAGACCTCAAACTGACCTGCGATTTTTACTCCTGCTATGTTTAGAACGATAAAAAATAGCGTAGTAACTAAAGCCGACGTTATAAAATTAAAACCTGCAAACTGTTGAAAAAATAAGGCTATGCCGAAAATTGCAAACGAACTTTTTAATGATAAAGCAAACCAGCTTAGAAAACCGGAAATTGTTCCGACTAAAGGTCCTAAACTTCTCGTTATAAAATAATAATCTCCTCCGGCTTTAGGCATTGCAGTTGATAATTCAACAATGCTAAGTGTGCCTGTTAAAGCTAAAATGCCTGCAAGAATATATGAAACAAAAACCGATGGTCCGGTTATGTTAAATGCAAGTCCGGGTAATATAAATATTCCTGAACTTATCATTGTACCGGATGCTATGCTAAAAATTTCTATTAAACTTAATTCTTTTTTTAATTTATGTTTATTTTCCATAATAATTTCATTAAAGATATATTAAAAGAATAAGAACGCAAAATTATTTTTTTTATTTAATAAAATAAAAATTAGAAAATCTCATCAGGATCGAATTCATAATTCTGATAGTCCTCAAGGTCGGTTTGAAATGAAATCATCATATCCTGTATTTCTTTGTCCGACACCGAAGACTGATTTATCATTCTGTTTAAAGTGTCTTTTAATTTGTCATACTCTTTAAAAGCTTTGGTTAAAACATCTACGCTATCGCTCAAATCATTTACAATAGTTTTTTCTTGCTCGGTGTTTTCAAGCAAAGATTTTATCAATACCTTACCGTTATTAATGTATCCTTTTATAAAATCCATTTTTTCAGACATAAGAAAAACGAGTTCCATCATAGTTTTTAGTTTCCCGCTTATTTCGATAACGGCTTTTTTAGAAGAATCGGCTAGTTTGCGGATTTCTCCGGCAACCACTGCAAACCCTTTTCCCGCAACGCCCGCTCTGGCTGCCTGTATTGCTGCGTTTAAAGCTAAAATATTTGTTTTTTCTGCAATGTCATCTATTTCTTTTAACTGTTCATCTGCTTTTTTTGCCTGAACATTTAGCTGATTGCTAAGTTCAAAGGATTCTATAAAGTTTTGTTCAATATTAGTAAAATTATGGCTAACTTCATTTATGTTTTTTCGTGATTTTTGAAAAATATCAACAAATGTTTTAACGTTTTCATAAAAGGATGATTTTATTTTTTCAATTGCCGCGGCAAATTTATTGAAATTTTCTTTCAAATAAGAAACCGTAATGTTTAATAGTTTACTTCTGGAAATAACTTCAAACATTATTGCTTTAAATTTGCTGTTAAAAAAATGAACAATCCTTTTTAAGTATAAATACCATTTTTTTGTTTTATGCGTTTTATCTTCTCCCGCGTTTTCTTTATCAATCGGGGATTCTTCATTTATACTTGTATCATTTTCAATTTTATGTTCCATTATCTGCTCCCTATAAATAATGCGGTTAAAGTCTGGTTATGATGAGTAAATAATTCTTCGCCATAAGTATTAAAACCGATGAAAGGAAAATCTGAGTATACTTTTGCAAAGTCGCTTAACTTATGGTCTTCTTTCATTTCTAAATAGCGTAATACACAATTAAATAGTAAAGCTCCTTTTATTTCTCCTAAATAATTCTTTGCATCGCGTAGAGCTTCATTTGCGTTTTTTATAATATTGCTTTGTTTTAGTAAGTTCATCTTGGTCCCGGCTTCAATATAACAATAAAAATGTAGACCCTTGCCGTCCACAACTTGGTTGGGGCTTCTTGTATAAACCGCACCTCCGATAACTACACCTAAAGGATTTTTGGAAAAATGCGTTATGTTTATATCTTCTGCGCTATTTAAACCGAGTTTATTAGCATAAAATTTTGCAGCGGGTTCGTTGTTAATTTCCCAGATAATTCTTTTATCGGGTTCGGCAAGCGTTACAATAAATTCTTCCTGTGTCGGTACATAGTGAACATAATGGTTGAAGTAAAACGGTATTTTCATTTTTAATACCATTAGCGCTGCTGCGTTATTGCTTTGTTTTCCGTTATAAGCAACGTATGTGTTTTTGAATTCTAAATCGTCCGCTGCTGCTCCTCCGACAATAGGCATTGTAAAATGTTTTGCAGAGGTTAACTCTTTTAATACTGCTTCGCCTAAAGCTAGACCATCAACTAGAATAATTCCAATGTATTTATCCGGCGTAATTAAATCAGAGCCGATTTGCGTTTTTATATCTTTAAAGAGATTTTGCCCGGCTTTTTTAGGATTTTCCTTAACGCCTTCCTGAAAAGAAATAAAAACATCTTCAATTTCTTCGGATGATAAAGACATCATGGTTATGCCTTTTTCTAAGGGACCGGAAGGCGACCAGCCGCCTATCATTGATGCTCCGACGCATTTCACCTTAGGGAAACGCTTTAGAATTTGTTTATGCAATTCTTTTTGTGAAAAATCAACGGAGAAGAAATATACTATTGCTTTAATATCCTGTTGTTCAATTTCAGAGAAAATTTTTTCAATATCTCCGTTTTTATCCGCTGCAACTTTTACTGCCATTGCCTTTCCCCTATTAAAAAAATTTTAAAATAAATATATTATAAATATTTATACAGTATTAAAATATAATAAATTTAAACGTTTTTTTCCATTATAACTTTAAATCCTACGATTTCATCGCTTTTAATAATGTTTTGAAATTCTACGTTATCAAAAGTATTGATTACTTGCAAGAGCCCGACTCCACCCGTAACTTCGGAATCTTCTAACTGGCGGAAGGTGTTGTAGTCAGTATAATATTCGAGTTTGAAGGTGTTTAATTCCAGTAATAAATCATTATAAGATTTTAAATGTGAAAATTGTTCGTTTTCTTGTTTTAAAATTTTGGTTTTGTCTATTATATTAAACAGTTTACGTCTGCTTTGGTTAAAGCGGCTATATTCACTTATATCCATTCCTTGTCCCTGATCAATAACGCTAATAATTAACTTTTTGCCTTGTTCGTTGTTTTTAACTTCCATTTCGATTTTAACAACTTTGCTTTCGTCATATTTATTTCCATGAATCATAGCGTTGCGTATGGCTTCTCATAACGAATAATGAATAGAAAAAGCAAGTTCCGTTTCGATTGAAGGAATTTTAAGATTAATTTCGTCCATAACTTTACCCGCGGCAATTGTTTCAAAATTAACATTTGTAGGTATTATCCATTGTTTTATTCCGTTATTTTCATTTACTTGAATGTCATTTTCATCTACAATGTATATTAAGCTTTCTTCTTCGATTAATTCGATTAAATTATCAATAACATCGGGGTCATATAGAACGCCTTTGGATTTTATTAATATATCTTTTATGAGATTTTTTTTATCAGGAGTTTGATATTCACGTTTCCTCGTTAGCAATACAAAATCATCAACTGCATTGATAATTCTTGCTCCCTTTGAAATTTCTTCACCTTTTAAACCGTTCGGGTATCCGCTTCCATTGTATTTTTCTTGATGCTGTAATATCATTTGTTTAATGTCATCTATACCTTCAAGGTTTTGAATAATTTCAACACTTTTTTTGGGATGTTGTTTTATTATTTCCTGTTCTGCCTCTGTTAAACTTTTTTTACTAAAAAGGAGTTTTTCTATCAACCCAATCATACCAACGTCTTTAAGGATTGAGGCGATTTTTATTCGTTCGGCTTGCGCAGAATTTAAGCCCATTTTATAAGCAAGTTTTTCGCAGATTTTAGTTGATTGTTGAGTGTATTCATAAACTCTTGTCGCGCTTTTAGCCATTAAGGTGTAAATTATCTGAATTGATTCCGAAAATTGTTTGTGGATAATTGTGTTCTTTTCTGCATTTTCTATTGAAATCGCGGCTTGAGAAGTAAAAACGTTTAATATTTTCATATCATCTTCAGTGAACAGCGCGTTTATTAATTTACTATCCAGATATAAAACGCCTTTTAATTCATCTTCAAATAGCAATGGTGAGCAAATAATTGAACGAATATCAGAAGCTATTATGCTATCCGTATGCAGAAGGCCTGATTGGTTATTGGATTTAGTGAATATTATTCCTTTTTTATTTTTTACAACTTTGTCAATAACCGTGTTTGAAATAATAAAATCATTTTTTGAATCCTGTTCTTGATTTTTGATGATTTTATTTTCAATTTCCCCTGTTTTTGTATTATAACGTATTAATACCCCGCGTTCCGCTCCTGTAACCTGCATTGCTTCTTCCAAAATTGATTTCAAAAGTTCATCAATATTGAGTATAGAGGAAATTATTTGACTCGTTCTTATTACGTTATCAAGCTGGATTTTCGCTTTAACTGTGGAAACCGAAGAAGGAAAAGATTGCCCCGATACATTTGGTGATTTGAATTTGTTGTCAATCCTTGTGAAATAATTTCGGGCATTGTGAAGGTGAAATAAAAGGCCGGGTTGTCGTTTTACTAATTCCAATAATTCATTATAAGCTTCAATGCCTTGTTCCGTTTTTTCGAGTTTTTTAAGTATATGACTTCTTAAATATAAATTTAAAATATTCGGTAATATAAAACCCGTATTTTTATAAATTTTATAAGTTTTGTCAACGTGTTTTAGCGCTTGTTTAAGTTCGCCTCGCAAATATAAACACGTGCTTTTTACATGCAAAATGATTATTAAGGGCAGGTCATTCATGCATTTTTCAGCCATTTTCATATATTTATCAGCATACTCTTCGGCGATTGTAAATTTTTCATCATATAGATAGGTTAAACTTATCCCTGAATGAAAATTTTCAATACCGATAAATATATCGTTTTCTTCGGAAATCTTCAGGCCGCGGTGAAACCATTTTAAAGCTTTATCGTATTGACTTAGATTTAAGTAGCTGTTTGCTCTTGAATTAGCGCATGAGTATTCATATAATTTACTGTCCACTTTAATTGCATATTCATGTGCTTTTATGGAGAATTCCAACGCTTTATTATAATCAATTCCACTTACGAGGTGAAATATTGAAGATGTATGATATGCCTGCGCCAGTATATTAGGGTCTTCTATTTTAGGTATTAATTTTTCAAGCTGTTCGTTGTCTTCGATGGCTTCTTTTATAAATCCAAGATATGAATTAGTCCATGACTTTAACCCGTTTGCAACGAGCAACTGGCTTGTGGGTGTATCTTCGTTGATATAAGAAATTGCAAGATTAAAATCCTCTTTTGCCTGTTTAAGTTTTGAAGAAAAGAGGTTAGCAGAACCCATTAATACATACGGAGTAGGTATATCCACAACAACGCCGATTTTTTTTGCCAGAGTTGTTGCGTTGTAAAAATGCGTAAGAGCTTTTTGCTGTTCGTTTAAATAGTAGTATCCCGTACCGATTTGTAAATCAAGATTAACTTCCTGTTCCCCTAAATTTAATTTTTTTGCATATTCTATGCCTCTTTCAAGATATTGGAAACTTTGAAAAATATTTCCCGTTCTTTGTAACATAACGCCTAAATTAATTATTGAAATAATTATGTCTTTATCAACGGTATTTTTATTTAGATGGTGGTCTATAACTTTTTGAAGATAAAAAATCATCTCGGTGTTTGAATACTGGGCTTTT
>CAYUYT010000040.1:9537-21563 GCA_964449345.1 uncultured Spirochaetia bacterium
GAAAGTTTATTGTAGTACAATTTTTTTTCTTCAATATCAGTACGGTTGTAATAATATGCAATTTTATAAACGTTTATATCAAGATTTTTTTCGTATTTTTTTTCAAAAAGTTTGGCGCATTTTTCAAAAATAATTTTTTTATCTGCTTGATCTTGAGAACTTAGCAGGGTTTCCGTGATTTTATCGTTAATGAAAAAATAGCGACCTTTGCCTGATAAAATATCTTCCTGAATTAATTGTTCGTTAATACATTTATCAATAACGTTTATGATTATATTTAAATCTTTCTTTTTTTTGAATTTATAATAAAGACGGTTTAAAGTATCAACATCGAATTCTCTTCCGATTGAAGCGGCTAGAGTTAATATGGTTTTTTCCGTTTTATTTAACGATTTAATTCTTCTGTTTAAAACGTTGTCCATATCGCTTTCAAAAGTAAAACTATTGAATTTTCTTTTATCCAGATTCCATTCATTGCTTTTGTTTTCTAGAATGCCTTTGTTATAAAGCATTTTTACGTTTTCAAGAATTAAAAATGGCGACCCCATTGAAGCCGAGTAAATTTTATCGTAGAAAATATCATTGAAATTCGTTTGTAAATTAAGCATGGAATTTATAAATTTAGTAATATATTTTTTATCAAGTGATTTTAGATGTAAGTATTCATGAATTTTAGAGTTTTGAAAAGTTTCTTTGTATTGATTTGTAATTTTTTCAATACTAACGGCAATAATAAATAAAATTCCTGTTTTTTTTAAATTATTATTTAGATAAGATAAGAGGGATAATGTTTCTTCGTCAATTTGAGATGCATTATCTATGAAAAATATGCACTTTTGTTTTAATTTACCAAGCAAACAAAATAGTTTGGAAATTGCCGAGTATAACCTGCCGCTTATGTTTTTATTTTTTATATCTATTTCTTCGGATATTTTTTCGCCAAGTCCAAAAGAATTTTTTAAAATTGGGAAAATATTCTTTAAGTAATCTAATTCAGGAGTAATCTTTTCCAATTGCTTTTTAGAAAATCTGTCTGAACTTATATTTTTAAAATAACTATTAATTATACTTTTAAGTGGGGCAAGAGGCGTGTTTTTCGTTGATTCGGCGCAGGAAAAATTTAAAAAAATACAATCTCTTCCCGTTATCTGTTCTTTAAAAGATTCAATAAGTTTTGTTTTACCTATACCGGATTTACCCGTTACTGTTAGTATAACGGGTTTATTATTTAAAATTTGTGAAAAGCAATTTTCCAGTAAATCAAGTTCTTTATTTCTCCCTATAATTTTAATTTTATAGTTAAAACGGGCAATTTTATCACAACTTCCCATGTCAATGGATGTCATATTTGGATTTTCGAGATATTTATTTAAATCAATTTCAAGACCACGAGCGCTTTGATACCTTTCTTCCGGCTCTTTGCTTATTAATTTTAAAGCAATTTTGCTTAGAACCTCAGGCACATTCGGGTTTATTTTTGTAGGATTTTTCGGTTTAAAAGCAACGTGTTTATAAATCAGTTTCCCGGCATCTTCATCCGCAAAAGGCGGGTAGCCTGTTAACATTTCGTATAATGTTATTCCCAAAGAATATAAATCGCTCCTTGCATCGACCTCCCTTTTTAAAAACCCTGATTGTTCGGGAGAAATATAAGCGAAAGTTCCGACAATTGATTCACGTTTTAAAACTTCATTAAGGTCATAAAGATAAGCAAGTCCGAAATCAATTATTTTGATATCAAGATTATTATTTACTAAAATATTTTCCGGTTTTATATCTCTGTGAATAACGTTGTTTGAATGTATATAATTTAATGCCCGGGCGCATTTCATTATTATTTCAATTTTCTTCGTTAGGCTGTATTTTTTCATGGAATTTTTTAAATTTTGCCCATCAAAATATTCCATGATTAGATAAAAACTTTGATCATACTCAATAACATCTAACAGTTTAATTATACCGGGATGGTCTAAGCGGGATATAATATCCGCTTCCCGTTTAAATCTGATAATGGCTTCGTCTTTGTTTTCTTTAATTTTTATTTGTAATTTTTTTAAAGCAACGCTTTCGTGTGTGTTGATATTTTTCGCTAAATAAACTTCACTCATTGCTCCTTTTGCAATAAAACGAATGATTTTATATTTTTCGTTAATTATTTTTTCCATTTCAATTAAATAAATCCCGGTTAAAATGTTTGTATACAGTTTTTATTATACATTATTATAATGTATTTGTATATAGTAATATAATTAAAAATTTTTATACTCAACTCCGATAAGCGTTACATCGTCATTTGCAGATTTATCACCGCGCCATTTTTCAACTTCATTCAATATTTCCTTAATAAGCGGTCTTATTGTGTCTTTTTTATTTTTTTCAATTATTCTTAATAGCCCTTCTTCGCCTAACTGCAAACCGTCTTGCGAAAATTCTTCAAAAATTCCATCTGTAAAAAGCAACAATTTATTTCCCGGTAAAAAATCTTTTTTTAATAATTCAAAGTGCATATCGTCAACAATACCTATCATTTTACCGCTAGCATTTAAACTGTGAATATTATCATTATAAATAACGTATTGCTCAGGATGTCCGGCAGAAGAGTAAAATAATTTTTTTCTATTTAAATCAATATCAACAATTACACAGGTGAAAAAAACCGTTAGATTAAAGTATTTATTTATAAAGTTTTTATTCAGGATAAATAATATTTCATTAGGATTTTGTGATTCATGCTTAATTTTATCGTATTCGCTTTTAATTATCATAGTTGTTAATGCGGCTTGTACGCCATGCCCGGTTGCGTCTGCTATAAAGAGACGGTAAACATTATCCCTTAATTTATAGAAATTATATATATCTCCGCCCACTTCTATCATGGGCTGAAAATGGGTCCAAATATCAAGCTCTTTAATTAAATCAAAATTGTAAGATAGAACGTTCGTTTGTATGTGTTTTGACATACGTAAATCTTCACTCAAAACTGTATCTCGTCGTTTTAATTCTGTATTAAGTTTTTGCAAACGTTTGTTTTTTTCGTTGATTTCTTTTTCGGATTTTGCCCTTGAATGTTCGTAAAAATATGCAAGATAGCAAATTAATGCATAAATTGGAATGCTAATTAGAATGTATTGGTTAGAATATTTTAGCGGGTAATATCCGAGTTTGCTGAATAAAACAACAAACGAGTTTGCAATGAAAATCATTGATATCCAAAATAGCCCTTCTATTCTGCCCCTCAGGTACATAGCTATTGAAGGGTAAGCGAAAAACCACAATATCCCGGTGTTTTCGATACCTCCGTCATAAAATAGAAAGGCAAAAAGAATTACACCTGCTGTTAAAATCGAACGCCCCGCATAATCAATAATATTTTTACGATTTAATATTATACCTACTATATTTATTGAACTTACGCTTAACAAAATTATTGAAGCAGTTATTCTATCAATGAAAATATCAATTATCCCGAAAGCAAAAGTGTATAAAGCAAATATTCCGGCAAATAAATACACAACTCTCTTTTTTCGTTTATTTTGATAGTCTAATTGCAAAATTTGTATCCGTTTTTAAATATACGCTTATTATATTCATTAATGTATTAAAGTCAAATCATTATTTACAAGCATTAGAATTTTTAATAAATAAATTTACTATATTTCTTTACATGATTGCAGTGCATTAACCGACATTTTATACTACCGTTAAGCTTTTATAGATTAACTATTTTTTCAATAATTTTATGATTCCTTTATGCTTGCCCTTTTTTGCATAATCATAAGCACTCATATTTTGTCCGTCTTTAACATTTTTATCCGCACCTTTTTGCAGCAATTGTTTTACTATTTCTGTAAATCCGTTCCCGGCCGCTACGATTAAAGGCGTTACGTTATCGTTTGATTTTACGTTGATATTTGCTCCGTTATTTATAAAGTACTTTGCAATTTCTTTTTTACCGTTTATTAAAGCAAGGTGAAGCGCAGTAAATCCGTTTTTATCTTTAATGTTTAAAACTTTTTTATCTTTTGAAAGCAACGTGCAAATTTGTTTTTCTCCGCCAATCACAGCAATCATTAAAGGTGTGTGTCCTTCCTTATTTTTTACCCCGGGCTTTGCTCCGTGTTTTAGCAATAAATCAACGATTTTTGCGTTACGGGTAAATACCGCGAGAGTTAATGGCGAATGGCCGTCTTTATTTAGAATGTCTAATTTTGCTCCGTTTTTTAAAAGCGTTTTGATAATGTTTTCATTTTCTTTATTAATAGCGAACATTAATGCTGTTGATTTGCCTTTATCCTTTGCGTTAACATCTGCACCTTTTTTAATTAAATACCGGACTATTTTTTCATGTCCCCACCTAGCCGCAGTGGAAATAACGGGCATCCCGATAATGTTTTTCGCATTAATATCTGCACCGTTTTCAACGGCTATTTTAACTTTTTTCAAGTTGCCGTTTTCAATGGCTTTAATTAGCTTGTCATTTTGTTTTGAATTATGAGAACAAGCTGCTATAAAAAGCACAAATATAAGGAAGAAATTTTTTAATTTCAAGTTTGCCTCCGGTATAACGTATATTTATCAATTTCAAGTATAATAAATATGAACAAGATGTTCAAAATATCTAAAGAAGATTTGAAATTTATTTCTACTACGCGCCCGGGTTTATTTCGTGCGTAATAAACTTAATCAGGCCGGATGTGTTTGTTCTTTTTCAAGATTTTGTTATATTGATTATAGGCAAGGATAGTTTTGAAAAACGGATTTCCTTTGATTTTTTTCAAAATGTGATTAATATGAGTTTTGAAATGGATAGATTATTGATTAAATTTGTTTTTAGGTAAATAATATTATTAGTTACAGCAGCCACATCTGACCTTAATAAAGTAAAAAAGGTTCGTGTTATTGAAATAAAAAATAAATCGAATTCCGCGTTAATAAATATTTTTATAATAAGTAAATAAAAAATTTGACAAAGGGATTATTTTAACTACACTTAATATGATACTTCATAAGAAACTGAGGTCTTTAATGAGAGAAATTAAAGAAGGCGCAAATATTTATTTAGCAGAACTTACACCACAAAGAGATACTGACGGCTTCCCCGTAGAAATTTATTTAGTAGCAACGGATTATATAGACGCTTTACGTCAGGCAAGAATCAGAGGTAAACAGGTTTTAGGTCTTTCTGATACTGACGAAGCCGAAGTTATTTCTATTAAACTCGTTGCCAAGGAAGCTAAAAAAGGAAATTCTTTTATCGGTATCTTCATGCCTATTAACTTATTGAAATAGAATTTTATATTAGTTTTATATAAACAATCATAAATCACAAGAATTATTAAATTTTATTAAATATTTTGTTGTCTTTCAATTCCAATCAGCGTAATATCGTCATTAACGCCTTTGTCTTCACTCCATTCATTAACTTTTCCGGTTACAAAATCTACAAATTGATTGATTTTCATGCTTTTCCCTTGCTTGAAAATATCAACAAGCCCCTGTTCTCCGAGTTCCACGTCTTCACGCGTAAATTCCTCAAAAAGCCCGTCCGTAAATAAAATAAGCTTATCGGTGAGATTGAAGTCTTTTTTTATAAGTTTATACTCGCTTTCTTCTAATATGCCTATCATTTTTCCTTTAGCTTTGAGCTGGATTATATCGCTATTTTTTATCAGATATTGCGCCGGATGTCCTGCTGATGATAAGAATAATTTATTCTGACTAATGTCAATATCTACACAAATGCAGGTGAAAAATACGTTTAAATTAATATAGTTCATCATAAAAGAGCCGTTTAATATTTTCAAAACATCGTTCGCCGGAATATCGAAAGTTTTAATTTTATCATATTCGTTTTTTATAATCATGGTTGTTAGCGCGGCTTGAATACCGTGTCCCGTTGCGTCTGCTAAAAAGAATCTGTAATAATTATCTTTGACAGTTGAAATATCGTAAATATCACCCCCGACTTCTATCATTGGCTTAAAATAAACGCTTACATCGAGATTTGATATTTCTTCGTTACCGCTTTCAATGAAATTTGTCTGTACTTTTTTCGCCATGTACAAATCTTTTTTTATAGTATCATAAGCCACGCTTAATTCCCTTGTGCGCTCTTCAACTTTTTGTTCGAGACCTACTGTAAAATCTTCGAGTTCCTTGTACATTCTTGAGTTCTCAAGAGATACTGCTATTTGTGAAGAAAGCATTTTTAAAAAATTTAAACTCTGTGCAGTAAAAACGCCTTTATTTAAATTATTTTCCAGATAAATAATTCCCGTTAAAGTTCCTTGATTAATCAAGGGTACGCACATTACCGAACGCGGTGATTTTTTTAAAACGTATTCGTCGCTTGTGAAATCACCTGAATTTGATGCATCTTCTAAAATAACGCTTTTGCCCGTGTTTGAGACATAATTAATAATAGAAACGGGGAAATTAAAATTCTTTTTTTTATTTGAAATAATGTTTTTGTCAACTTCTATTTCGCCTGCCTGTGCTTTGGCGCTAGCTAATACAATCCAGCGGTTATCTTCCTCTTTTATTAACAATCCGTTTTGTGCGCCCGCATTTTCTATGGAAATCTGCATTAGTTTGTTTAACAAATCTGCAAGAATTATTTCCCCTGAAATAGCTTGTGATGCCTTCATTATGCTTTCAAGGTCAAGGGTATTTACGCTTCCCGTTGTGGTTGAAGTTGTGCTTGAAATTGTTTTTATTGTGTTTTCCGAGAAAAATATATCAGGAATTAGGTCGTGAAAGAGGGCGTTGTATTTCTCGTTAATTTGATTGATTTTAGCTTCCGCTCCCCATTTTAAATAAGAATAACGCGCTTCAGACAAATAATAACGAGCGAGTTCCTTTTTCCCCGTTTCCAAATAAAAAAGAAAAGCGAGTTCACACGCTAGGGCTTGTTCGTGAATAAAACCGTTTTCTCTTGCATATTGAATCGAGAGGTCATAAAATTTCATTGCTTTTAAAGGTTTGTTTTTTACTCTGGCTCTTTCCGCTTTTAAAAGATATAATTTGTTTAAATAATTTTCAGGAACGTGCTTGCTCCAGTTCTTTATTCTTCTAAGAAAAAATTTACTTTTCAAAAGAGCGCTAAATTTACCTTTTTTGTTTTCCTTTGAGATTGACCTTAATAATGCTATAGAGTAATTGAAAAAGTAAACAGGAACAACAATAGTTCCCATAACACCGAGTATGCTTTTTAAAGCTTTTTTTCCGTATTTAATACCCACTTCGTATTCGTTATAAATATTGCAGATTAATAATTTGTTGAAATTAAAGTAAAACATTAAAGTCTGGTCTAACGATTTTTCAAAAAATGGAAGAATATCCTTTTCATCAAAGTATTCTCCCTGAAAGGTAAAAGGATCATCTTTTATTTCAATTAAATTTCTGATAGCTTGATAACCGTTTTCAAATCTGTATAAACTTGCTTGTTGGCGTAAATGAGCAATTTTATTCCTAAACTCTTCCAGTTGTTTTTTTAACTGGGGCAGATAATTACCGTTTAAATAAGCATGATAAGTCCAGTGTTCAAGAGCATACGCGCTGAACTCAACGTCTCCTATATTCATTCCGCTTTGGTATGCCTCAAGCAAGGGATTAATGGTTTTTCCTAAAGGAATTTTCCAATGTGAAATAAAACAATAAACCGTAGTGTAAACTTTGGGCTTTAAACTGGGCGTACCGGTTTTTTTAAGCATTTCAAGGGATAATTGCCCGTATTTGTATCCTTTTTCAATATCACCGAATAATGAGCATAAAATTAATCCCCACCCCATATAAATAAAAGCAGAATCCTGTGGGTTACCATGTTTTAAAGCTAATTTTATGGTTTTACTCGCTAAAATTGGTATTATTTCAGGCGCAGACCTGTATGCCGCGGACGATAATTGCATCATGATTCTAAAACTTGCAAGTTGCTTTTTATCTTTCATATCTTTAAGCTTTGAAAAACTTTTAGGACTTTTTCCCGTTAAAGAGATTTTAGTTTTCAAAACAGATAGCCCAACGCGTAAAAGTGAAGGTTTTTCAGGTAATTTATGGCCAAGGAATCTTAAAATTTTTACCCCTCTTTTAATTGCCTTTAATTGATTTCCCGATGAAATATCATCAAGCATTAAAGTTTCGGAAACGGGAATTTTATCTATAATGTCTTTTGCGTTGTTTATTACTATGCTTGAAAAATAAATCATTTCATTTTTTTTACCTGTAATAAATGCAGCAAAAGTGATTTTTGTATATAATTCAAGCGTAATTTCATAGTTTTTTTCCCATGATTCCTGCCCAAGAAGGGAAATGCCCTGATTAAAATAACCAAAAGCCGCATCAAACGCAGAAGTTTCCGATGCTTTTTTCCCCGCTTTTAAATTTAACGCAATTAAATCGGCTTTTTCTTTTTCATTTTTCAAAAGTCCTGTTGCATTGTTTAAATGACTAGCAATTTCAAATAAAATTTCGTTATACCCGTAATGTTTATTTTCCTCAAAAAGCAGTTTGCCAATTTTATAGTGTGCTTGTTTTTTTTCTTCTTCAGTATTCAACGAATAAATTATTTCATAAATACGTTCGTGTGCGAACGTATAATAGTTGGTTTGGGATAAAGCATTTACATAGTCTGCGTTAGGGGTTTGGTTTTCGAAAATATTTATCATACCCGAATCAATGCTTTTTTCAAGCAAGTCATATATTTTATAACCGTCTAAATTCGTTAGTTTGATAAATAATTCAATTGAAAAAGTTTTGCCTAAGCATGAAGCAGTTTTAAGAAAATATTTAACATCTTCATTAAGAACGTTTATTTTATCAGCCATGAGTAAACCAATATCATCGGGTATTTCAACTGATTTAATTTCGGATTCGTTCCACTGCCATTTTTCCTCTTGCATATCAAATGAAATTGCACCGTTCGAATATAAAGAATTCATGAATTGTCTTAGGAAAAAAGCGTTTCCCGTTGATTTTTTTAAACATATTTCAGCCAGACTCTCGACTTGAAAAGTTGATAAATTAAGCGTTTGGGAAAGCATTTTTTTTACATCATCAATAGTCAATTCATCAAGGTGAATTTTATTAATTTCCAAACCATGGCTTTTTAAATTTGATTTTATTTCATTAATACGCTCTGCATTTTCATTAGGCGATAACGTCGCAATAATCATTAAGTGTTTAATTAACCCTTCAAGCATTAGTATTTCAATCAGGTTTAAAACAGAAATGTCAGCATTTTGCAAATCATCTATAAAAAGAACTACCGGCGTTTCTTTAGAACAAAATACACCAACGAAATTTTTAAACGTTAGCTCGAACCTGTTTTTTTGTTCTATACCGCTTATTTCCGATGTTTGAGGTTGTTTTCCCGTTATAATTTCAAGTTCGGGTATTAAATTTATAATTAATTGCGCATTACCTTCTAACACACTCTCTATTTTATTTTTCCATTTTAAAATTTTATTTTCAGGTTCTGATAGTATCTGTTTTATTAAAGGTTTAAACGCATCTATTAATGGCCGGTATGGTGAATCGTTTTTTGCTTTATTGCACTTTCCGTACAGAAAAAAACCATGTTTCTGGATAACGGGTTTGTTTAATTCCATTGCAAGTGATGTTTTACCGATTCCTTCTTTACCGGAAATAAATACTATCTCTTTTTGCCCCGAACAAACTTTTGCAAAAATTTTATTCAATATAGATAATTCGGTATCCCTACCAAAAATTTTACCGGGTAAAATAAAAGTACTTGAAATATCAAATCCCCCAATTTCAAAGTCATGAATATAACCGGTTTTATAATAATCCTCTAAACATTGCTGAATATCTTTTAAAAGTCCATAAGCACTTTGGTAACGGTTTTCCGCATCTTTACTCAAAAGTTTCATCACAATTTTTGAAATAACTTTGGGAATGTCTTTTTTAATTTTATACAATTCATCAGGTTGAGTAGCTATGTGTTGATAAATCATTTCAAGTTTATCTGCCCCTTTAAAAGGAGGCTCACCTGTTAATATTTCATAAAACGTTATTCCCAAAGAATAATAATCGCTTCTATAATCTATTGTTCGGTTTATTCTTCCCGTTTGTTCAGGAGAAATATAAGGCAGTGTACCCTCAAGGTGAATGTTTTCTTGAATATCATTGATTACCTTTGAATTATAATTTGCAATCCCGAAATCAATAATTTGGATTCGGTTGCTCTGTTCGTGCCAAATGATATTCGAAGGGTTTATGTCTTTATGTACAACGCCTTTTTCATGTATAACGGAAATAGATTTAATTATTGACAGGGCAAGGTTTAAAAAATCAATAATGCTGAAAGAAGAATTTGCAATGTATTTACTCAAGGGTTTTCCTGAAATATCATCAAATATCATTGCAAAAGTATTTTTATATTCGATAAAATCCAGAATGCTAATTACCCCGGGTTCGTTAATATAATTTGTAATTTCGTATTCTTTTTTAAAACGAGCAATTTGATGAGGAGTAGGGTAGTTACTTTTTAATAGCTTAATAACAACGTCCCTGTTGTCTTTAATTCTCCCTGCTTTATAAACTACGCTGCGTTCACTTTCATATATTTTTTCTCGTACTTCAAATCCGTGAATTTTTTCCAAGCTTTACCCCTGCGGCTTCATTGTCTATATTTTAAATCTATATACATTTGTATGTCAAATAAAACAGTAAATATTTAAAAAATATTAATTCTATTCGTTAAAATCTACTTGTCAGCGTAGTTGTCTTATGCATAAAATAATTTGTTTTAACTAAAACAGGACTTGCGAAAAACGTTATAAAAAATATTTTAAAAAGGTTAAGCAGGTTTGACACCTATACGATACTTTAGTATATTCAAACTACGTTGATTTTGGTTAATACATAAGTTAATACAAAAACGACAAAAATACACATGAATAAGAAATCAACTTGCATAACCACTTACTATATAGTGCTTTAATAAAACGCGGGTGTGGCGGAACTGGCAGACGCGCTAGACTTAGGATCTAGTACCTTGTGTGTGGGGGTTCGACTCCCTCCACCCGCAAAATACCATAACTACAACAATAACCTCAAGTTAGATAAGTAGCAAGCTTGGGGTTTTTTAGTGGGTTAAGATTGTTTCAGGAATTTTTTCAACCCCGTTTCCCTGTCTTCCGAACTACTCTTTTTAACGGCATTATTGAAATCTTCCTGTTTGCCTAAAACAACGACCGATTTTTTGGCACGGGTGATTGCAGTGTAAAGTATTTCTTTTCTCATTAAAGCGTTTTCTTTATTTTCTTTCTCTGTTGAACTTGAGGGGAGTATAAGAGCAACGTGTTCATATTCGCTGCCCTGGCTTTTATGAACGGTAATAGCGTAAGCAAGGGAGTAATCAAGAGGTGAAAAAGCTTTTTCACTAACGCAAACGTATTCACCGCGGTTGAAGAAAACGAATTTCAGTTCTTGTTTTTCATTATTTTTAACGTTTATGGCAATACCCTGATCCCCGTTAAATAAATCTACACCGCGTATCACGTTGTATTTGTTCTTATTGATAATAATGGGAGCACCGTGATAAACGCTTTTTTTGCTTTCTTTTTCCATAAAATATTGGTTTATTCTCATGGCATCGTAATTCGTTACGGTTAATATTTTATTGCTGCTGTAAAATTTAAATAGGTTTTCAATGCTTTCCCGGCGTTCTGAACTTATAACTTTATTATCGCAAGTAATTTTTTGTTTTAATAAATTTTTAATTTCACCGGTTTTATAAAATTCATCCCGCCACTTTGAAATAAAATTTTCACTTTGCTTTTGCCGGTTTTCCGTTTCAATAAAACAAACGCCTTTTAATTTAAGGTTATCATTAATTTTTTGAATAGGGGAGAAAGAAATTTCCTGTCCGGCGTTAATTTTATCCGCTAAATCCAATATAGGTTTGCCGTCTCCTGTTTGCCTGTGGGACTCTTTTAATTGTACTGCTGATTTATCAAATGAAACAATATCGCATCCTTTAATGTATTCGGGATAGACTGTCAGGT
>CAYUYT010000041.1:0-10115 GCA_964449345.1 uncultured Spirochaetia bacterium
GGAGATAGAGGGTGATTCTCTTCCTCCGCTATTTGCGGTAAAAAGCCGGGGGATTTCGTATCTTTCGGATATTTTGTAAGTAATTGGGAAACGTGTTGTAAAATTAATATCACTGATAAAGGTCTATAACCGTATCTTCAATGCGTATTGAAAAACCGGTGCGAACGGATAAATATTTTGCGTTTTCCGGTGTAACGTTAACTTCGACAAATTTATCTTGCGGCTCATATGATTCACTTTCGTATCTAAGCTTAAAATATACAGTGTGCTCTTTTGTTTTTTCATCCTTAGCTACGCAAATGGGTTTTACCCAAAAGGTATAATAGCCATAAGTATATTTAGACGTTACAAACGGGTTTTGCCAGTTGTGGTTTATCATTTCAGCGGAAACGTATTTGCCGTTTTGTTTTATGAAAAGGGAAACTTTTACATTTTCTTTCAGACCCTCTCTGCTGCTCATAATAACGCGTCCTGTGAAGTAAGGAAAATTTAGATACTCCTGACTGGTATTTATTACGTTGTCTTTAAAGAAAAAATCTGTTTCTTCAAAGATATAATCTTTTTCTTTTCTTCTGTTAGCAATAATTTCTCTTGCCTCTTTAATTTTTGCGTAAATATCAGCAAGTTGCTGCACATTATCTTCTTTTTCCAGTTCAAAATGCAATACGCCACGGCCTGAGGTAACGTATCTAGGAGGAATTCTATTTAAAACGTAACAAACTATGTCTTCAATATAAGCGCTGCATTTCAATAATTTTTCATCGTTATCTTTAAGCATTTCAATTACTGCATTAGTTACAATGTCTTCCATTGCGTTTTTTATAATCATATAACCTACCGAATTTCTTATTCTTACACTATATTTTATAATATCCGCAAGATTTTACAAGTTTTTTTTGTAAATGCTTTGTATAATTGCAGTTTTCCTTGACAAAGTGTAATTTTTATTGTGTAATAAATATTATAATAAAAAAAATAAAGGTGGGTTTATGAAAAAAAAGGCCACAGTGTTTCTTTTGACTTTATTTGCGTTATTGCTTGTATTTTCTTTACAAGCAGATGCAAGGCGGAGCAGGAGTTACGGAGGCAAAAGTTTTGGAAGGTCTAGATCACGTTCACGTTCAAGAAGTTATTCTTCCAGAGGGCGTTCTTCCCGTAGCCGTTTTAGAAGCGGATACCGAAGACGTAGTAGTCGTTACGGTGGTTTAAGACGATACGGCTATGGCAGGTCCCGATACCGAAGATACGGACGAAGAAGTTACGTTAGTTGCGGCGGTGGCGGCTGGACAATTGCAATTATAGTAATCGTACTTATAGTAATTGTCGTTGGCACTACAATCGCAAAAAGAAGGCGGGAATAAAGTCCTTTTATGAATAAACGTAATGCAATACTTTTAAGTTTAATAATAATTTTTTTATTCGTTGTTTATCCGTTTGTTAATACATACTCAAATTATATTCCACAAAATAAAACTTGCGTAAAACTAACGAGTTTCTTCGATGAACGCGGAGATTCTATGGGTTCTCAAGGGCGATCGGAATATAAACCTTTTGAGCGGAAACAACGCAGGGAAAATTATCATTCCAAAAACCGTAGAAATAGTAATTATAGCGGACAAAATAAAAGCGGGTTTATTATTACCGGAATAATACTCGTTGTATTTGCATTACTCGTTGGTTTTATTGCTTTTCGCAGTAAAAAGCAATGAAAATATAATTAACGGAGAAAATAATTTTAGTTAAAACGGAGAAAAACAATGTTGAAAAAACTTCCTTTAATTTTACTCGTTATCTCCCTGTTTACTGTGTTGGGCGCTGAAACATTAAATGCTAGAAGGAGCAGAAGTTTCGGAGGCAGAAGTTTCGGCAGATCAAGCAGAAGTTACAGTTCTTCAAGGCGGCGCAGCTACGGCTCTTCAAGGCGAAGCTATGGCGGTTACAGAAGCAGAAGCTACGGCTACAGACGTTATGGTTCCCGCCGCGGCGGGTTTGTCTGCGGTGGCGGAGGCGGTGTAATTATCGGCATCGTTGCGGTGATGGTAATTATAATCGTTATCGTAGCAATAGCAAAACGGGGAAAAAACGTATCAGAACCGGGCATGGGAACCATAATAATGCTGCAGGTTGCTTTTTTTGCAGATGAAAAAGGTTTTCTACGCAAAGAATTTAATCATATAGGAACGAACGCGAATTTTGATTCCCCTTCGGGGCTTGCACAGTTTTTAAACAAATCAATGATTTTTATCGGAAGGCATACTGAAGATATAAGTCATTACTATTTTGAATGTTCGGAAAAAATGGATGTAGGTCGTCTGGAACAGGAATTTGAAAGTAAAGTTTCTTCGGAAAAAATGAAATACGATGCAGAGATAAGTGATTCTCAAGGTTCTGAAGATGAGCTTGAAATTAATCAGCACGTTATTTTAAGCACTTTCATAGCATCAGAGAGTGTTAGTTTCCGCGAAGAAAAAATTACAGATGTTCATTCTTTAAAACAAACAGTTAATAAGCTTGCCGGACTTCCGGCGCGGTCACTTTTTGCAATTGAAATAATACTTGACCCGTCAGATGAAAAAGGCGCTTTATCCAGGGATACAATGGAGATTGAATTCCCAAAATTAATTAGACTATAAAACATTTTTAAAATTTAGGAGGAAAAAATGTCAAAAAATTATAAAAAATCAATAGCAATCGTGCTTTCTTTTCTTTTTATCATTTTCGGTGTATTAGGAGCTTTTGCAGAAACTCAGGATACCACTAAATCTGCAAATATATCCGAGCAACCGCAAACAGTAACAACGGAAAGCGCACCTAAGAAAACAACAGCAACTGAATCAGCTGACCAAAATGAAGCTTTACAACCACCTGCAACACAGGGACGTTGGGCAAGATTGCTTCAATTTATCGTTAACGCAATTATTTTAGGCATTGTGGGTATTCTATTGTTAATAATCGGATATTACATATGGGAACTCATAACAGTCAATTACAGCGTAAAAGACGAACTTGTTGAAAATAAAAATACAGCAGTCGCAATTGTTACCGCATCCTTTGTACTTGGCATGGCAATTGTTATAGGAATTGCTTTAACAAAAATATAAATATTTAATAATTTAATAAAGCCCCCTATTTAAAGTGGGGCTTTATTTTAATATTGTAGCTTTTTGATACATTCTTAATTTAACCGTGTAAATTTGTACCACCCTTTCATTTCATTTGGATTAAATTGTATATTTAATTTTCGTTAATTTCTTATCATGCTTACAATTATACAAACTTACGTTTCTAATGTTTTTGGCACAAATTTTGCAGCCTAATATACTTGGATACATATAAAAAATTGATAATGTAGGTATGTTATGGTTAATGAAGATTATTACTCCTTATTAGGTATTTCAAAAAACGCTTCTCAAGATGAAATTAAAAAAGCGTATAGAAAGATGGCTATTAAATATCATCCGGATAAGAACCCGGATAACAAAGAAGCTGAGGATAAATTTAAAAAAATTACTGAAGCTTATGATGTTCTATCAGATTCGGAAAAAAGAAAAATTTATGATACTTATGGAAAAGACGGACTTAAAGGACAGGGGTATAGAGGGCCTGATTTTTCCCAATTTTCGGGTTTCTCGGATATTTTCGAACACTTCACTTCAGGGTTTAGTTTTGGCGGTTTTGATAATTTTTTTGATTCATTTTTGGGGTCCAGAAGAAAAAAGAAGCAAACAGCAGCACCGCAAAGAGGAAATGACATTCTATATAAAGTATCAATTAATCTTGAAGATATTGCTGGGAATAAATCCGTAAATATATCGTACAATAAAAACGAAAAATGCAGTGATTGTAAAGGAACCGGAGCCGCTAACGGCGCTTCAAGGCAAACCTGTGATATGTGCGGGGGTACGGGGCAGACTTCTAATCAGCAGGGTTTTATTACCATGACAACAACGTGTCCGAAATGCGGCGGTACTGGAAGCGTTGTTACTAATCCGTGTAAAACGTGTAATGGCACCGGAGCAGTACCCAAGAAAAAATCTATAAACGTAAAAATTCCTAAAGGCGTTGAAGACGGAATGCGCGTAAAAATTAAAGGCGAAGGCGAAGCAGGATTGTTAGGCGGACCGGCTGGTGATTTATATATTCAATTCAATATTAACGAGCATCCGGATTACAAACGCAGAGGCCACGATTTATACATTGCAAAACAGATAGATTTAATTCAGGCAGCTTTGGGCTCGGAAATTTTCGTTAAAACTATTGACGGCAAAGACATTAAATTAAAAATCCCTGAAGGAACGCAGGCCGGCAGTCAATTCCGTCTTAAAAATCACGGTTTGCCAACGCAAAATTCTGGAGCGGGTGATTTATTTGTCAGAGTCGAAGTTAAAACTCCAATAAATTTAAACTCAAAACAAAAGAAACTTCTCAAAGAATTTGCTGCAGCCGGATAAATATTTGTTGGTTTTTACCTCGCTGTTTAATATTTTTAACTAATGAGAAAATATTACCTTTTTGCGCTCATTTTTGCCTTATTAATTTTTCTTGCCGTACTCGTTATTAGTATTGAACGCGATACTTCGGACGGGTTTTGGCGGCACGTAGGATCATGGTTTAAAAGAAAAGCGCGTATAAAAAAACAAATTGAATTGCCCGGAAAAAAAGAAAATCAGCAAATTAACCTTAATAAAAACAACGGGGAGGAAAACCCGAACAACCAATATAAACGCAGAAAATTCTGTAAGGACTGCAAATATTTAATTGTTATTCTCGATGATGCAGGTTTACTTCCTTATAGATTCGGTCTTATCAAGTATGCGCGCCCTTTGAATTTTTCAATAATTCCAGGACAGCCATTCACCTACAAGTGGATAAATTATTTAAAAAAAGTTTACAGGCACGAAATAATGATTCATATTCCTATGGCAGCTATTTCAAACCCTAAAAGCGGAATAAAACCGGGAATGAAAATTACTGATATAAAAAAGTATCTATACAGGTGGAAAGCTGAAATAAGGTTTGCAAAGGGAGCGAATAATCATCAGGGTTCTTTAGCAACGTCAACGCCAAAGTTAATGAACGCATTTTTTAAAATATTTAAAAATACGGGATTATATTACGTTGACAGTATAACATCGAATAAAACAAAAGCGTATTATTACGCTAGAAAACACAGTGTGCCTGCATTAAAAAGGCATTATTTTCTCGATAATAAAAAAAATACCGCGTATATTGTAAGGCAGTTTAAACGCGCTGTTAATTTTTCAAAACGTTACGGTTATTGCGTTGTTATCGGACACGCAACCTCAAAAAATATGATTAAAGCTTTGAAAAGAATGGAAAAAATATTTAAAGAAAATAAAATTAGATTTATTACTGTTTCCGAATATTTAAAGTTAAAGCAAAATAAGGATAACTAACGTGAAGATACTCGGTATTGAAACATCGTGTGATGAAACGGCGGCAGCAATTGTAGAAAACGGTGAAAACGTGTTATCAATGGTAACGCATTCGCAGGTAAAAGAACACGCTCCTTATTCCGGAGTCGTGCCTGAACTCGCTTCGCGTATACACCTTGAAATGATTACCTTAGTCATCGAGGAAACGTTAAAAAAAGCCGGTTTAACTTTAGAAAAAGTTGATGCAATTGCCGTAGCTAACAGGCCGGGTTTAATAGGGAGTTTGTTAATAGGAGTTAGCGCTGCAAAAGCGTATTCATTTGCATATAATTTGCCCATAATTCCCGTTAATCACGTTAAAGCGCATTTATACGCTCCGCATCTTGAAATGAATGTTGAATACCCGAACATCGGGTTAATCGTTTCCGGTGGGCATACTTTGCTTTGCGTTAATCATTCACCAAACGAATGGGAACTCGTTGGAACGACAATAGACGATGCCGCGGGTGAGGCTTATGATAAAATTTCTAAAAACCTTGGGCTTGGCTATCCGGGAGGCCCTATAATTGACTGCTTAGCGGGGCATGGCAACGAAAAAGCGTATAATTTCCCCGTTGTTATGCTGAAAAAAAAGGACAAGTACAATTTTTCCTATTCCGGTTTAAAAACAGCGGTTGTAAATTTCCGCGAAAAGTATTTAAACACGGGGTATAAGCCTACAAACGAAAATATTGCCGCATCTTTTCAGTATTCAGCAATTCAGGTTTTATACCGCAAAACAAAAGCGCTTTGCAGAGACAAAAAAATAAACCGCGTTGTTTTAGCCGGTGGCGTTGCCGCGAATTCGTATTTACGCAAACTTTTTAGTGAAGATAACGGCCTCGTTGCTTATATTCCTTCTTTGAAATACTGCACGGATAACGCTGCAATAATCGCAGGGCTTGCTTATCATGTAAAAGAGCGTGCGGGCCTTGATTTGGATGCAGAGTCCCGCATTTTACCTTCAGAGTTAAAAGGTCGGAATCGGGTTATTTTATAATGTAAAAAGATTTGTTTTTTAAATTTGCTAATTATAATATTTAAGTAACCTCTAATACCATTTCACTTTAAACTAACGAATATATCTAAAAAAATGATAACGATAAATACCGGTAGCAAAGCATAATGGAATAAAAACGCGGATATTATAAATTTAAAATCAGGTGAATATCTATTTATAAACACCTGGCAGAAATAGACCGTTTTTCAAAAAAGTGGTCTAGTTTGACCAAAATGGTATTATAAACCAAAAATCTAATTAGCTATTATAATAAAATCCCCACTTTTAACTTTTTTTAAACATTTTTTGAAATATATTCCTTGACAAAATTGTATAATATTTACTAAGATTAAAAAGATAAGCAAACTAAGTAAAGCCACAAAAGGAGAGCGCCATGCTAGCTTTAAGGGAAAAATACACGGAAAGCCAAATAGAAGAAATTGCGGATGAATTTTTTAAGAAACTAGACGATATGGAAAATAAATCCTCTGAAGATACTTTAAACATTTTGGAATAATAAATTAAATATTTAATATAACGAACAAAATTTACAACCCCCGAATTAAAAAAAACGCGTTGTGCTTAACGCGTTTTTTTTTACTAAATCAATATTCAATTATTTACGCATTAGGGATTGTGCGCGAGTTTTAATCCGGCAACACCTATGATTATCAAACCGATTGACACGAATTTTAATAACGACGCCTTTTCCTTAAATATTACAAACCCTAAAATAGTTATGGTTAAAGTACCTACGCCTGATTAGATTGCATAAGCAACGCTTAAATCGATTTTTTTCACAGCAAAGCTCAAGAACGTGAAACTTATAAAGTAAAAAACAATTATTAAAACGCTGTACACAGGTTTTGTAAAACCGTTTGACAGTTTTAAACTCGTTGTTCCGCAAAATCCAAATATTATTGCAAGGGTTAAATATAGCCAGCTCATTTCTTTTCCTTATTAAAAAATTCTATAAGTGAAATCAAAGTATCAACGTGTTTTTCCGTATGCCCTGACGTTAAACTAACGCGCAGGCGGGCGCTGCCCTTTGGTACTGTAGGAAAACGTATTCCCGGAGCGTAAACCCCGTTTTCCATTAAATAATCCTGCAATGCAATTACTGTTTCATTGTCCCCCAAAATAACGGGAATAATTTGCGTTTCGCTTTCCCCGGTGTCAAACCCGCGGTTCTTTAACTCTGAGCGCAAGTATTCTGAAAGGTTTTTTAGGTGCTGTCTTTGTCCGCCTGATTTTTGTATAACTTCAACGGCTTTTACGTTGCCCATAATAATGCCTGGGGGCAAACCCGTTGTGTAAATAAGGCTGCGGGAGGTATTAATGAGGTAATCCCTAATGATTCTATCAGTACAAACGTATCCGCCTAAACCTCCTGCGGCTTTACTGAAAGTCCCCATGTCTATTAGCGCTTTTCCCTGCAAGCCTAATTCATTCATCATTCCCTGTCCGTTTTTACCGAAAACACCGAAAGCATGTGCTTCATCGACAATTAAACCGGCATCATACTTACCGCATAAATAAGTAATATCTTTAAGAGGGGCAATATCTCCGTCCATAGAAAAAACCGTATCAGTGATAACGAGTTTATACTTATAGTTATGGCAGCGTTTTAAAGTTTTCTCAAGGGAATCCATGTTTTTGTGTTTGTAAACGAACCTTCTCGCTTTTGATAGTTTAGTTCCGTCAATTATTGAAGCGTGATTTAACCTGTCAATAATTAAAGCGTGCCCTTCATCAGAAATCGCGGATATTATTCCCGTATTTGCCATAAATCCGCAAGTATAAACAAGTCCGCTTTCCCGGGATTTAAAAGAAGCAATGTTTTTTTCAAGTTCATCATAACAAGCAAGGTTTCCGCTTATTAATCTGCTTGCGCCCGCGCCGGTCCCCCATTTTTCCGTTGCTTTTTGCTTTGCTTTTATAATTTCCTTATTTTTCGTTAAATCAAGATAATTGTTAGAAGAAAAATTTAAAATTTTTTTTCCTTCAACTATAATTTCCGTAGTTTGAGCGGACTCAATGCTTTTCAATTTACGGAAAAGATTGTTATTTTTGATTGTATTTAGTTGATTTTCAAAATATTTTTTCATGATAAAAATCTTACTTTTTTATTTCTCTATGGTCAAGTTTTTATATATGAATTTGACTATATTGAGAAAGCATATTATCTTAAATGCTACACTTGAGTATTTAAGGAGGAATTAAATGGCTGTAAAACCACTAGGTGATAGAGTATTACTAAAGGTTCTTATGGCGGAGGAGAAAACTTCCGGCGGAATTTATATCCCTGCAACGGCTCAGGAAAAGACTCAGGAAGGTCTCGTTATCGCAGTTGGTGACAGTGAAGATATTACGGTAAAAGTTAAAGACAAAGTAATTTACGATAAATACGCTGGAACTCAGATAAAAATTGACGGTGAAGAGCATTTAATCGTAAAAATTGATGATGTTATCGCTGTGATAGAATAAAGCCATATTAATTTATGCCCCGGTTATGCCGGGGTTTTTGCATTTAGTTCATTATGAAAGAAATTATTGCACATATATATATCGGTGAAGATGAAAAACTAGTAAAATCCGAAATAAATAAACTCGAATCAAAGTTTAATAACAATGACGAGGTTGAGTTTTACTTTGCCGATGAAACAAGTTCCGCTGAAATATTATCCGCTGCGGAAAATCTTGCATTATTTGGCAACAGAAAAATTATTAAAGTTTATAATTTCGATAAATCTTTAAAAGATTTTGTTTCATATCTTGAACAAACGTGTCCGGCCAATCCTATGATATTAATCTCTTTTAAACCTCCAAAAGACGTTGTTAAAAAAATTAAAAATTTAAGTTCAAAAAAGTATGTAAAAATTAATTCCTTCTATAAACCAAAATCACCGGCAAGGGAATTAATAAATAAGCTCGAAAAACGCGGTGTGATTTTGCAAAACAAAGCAAAACAGTATCTTATGGAAAATTTTAATCTAAGCGGTGATATAGAAGATACTGTAAACTTGTTGAGTGCTTTTCCAAACGCATCGGATAACGGCTTGTCCCTTGATGACATTTATCCGCATATTTCAGGGGAAAGCAATTTTTTCACTTTTGTTGATAACGCTTTTTCCCGCGACAACTATTCCACGTTAATTGAATTTGAAAAACTAATGCATCAGGGAACTGATTTACTATTTTTATTAAAACAACTACATAATTATTTAAAGGATTTATGGCAAACGCGTTACCTTATGCAAAATAATAGAGGAATTGTTGAAATTAAAAATATGTTAGGCAACCGTGGTTGGAAAGCGCAAGAATACATTAATAGGGCATCAAAATATACTTTTAAAGAATTAAGAATGCTCATTGGTGAAATACATAAAATGGATGTAAATATTAAAAGTAAAGATCAAAGTTTGCATAAAGTATTATTTGAACTCATGCTTTTAAAATTTAGCTGATTTAATCCCTGTTATTCTTCCTGCCCGGCTATATTTAAAATTTTCCGGATATGCTCTTTAATTTCTATGGCATCAGGAGCAAGTTCGAAAGCTTTTTTAAGTGTTTCCACGGCTTTTTCATAATTTCCTAGTTTATAATAACCCCAGCCAAGAGAATCTAAATAGGAAGGGTGATCGGGATTTAAACGTAACGCCTTTTTCACGTATTGCATC
>CAYUYT010000041.1:10125-20673 GCA_964449345.1 uncultured Spirochaetia bacterium
CTTGTCTACGGATAGTTCTGTTTCGATTAAAATAAACCCTACGTTGTTTAATAGTTTTGCGTTTTCCGGTTCATTTTTAATTGCTTTTTTATAAAATTGAAGTGCTTGCTCAAACAGTTTTGCTTTATAAAAAACATAAGCCAAAATAGAAAGCGTAATAATGTCATCGGGAGAGAACTCAAGTACTTTCATCAACATTTCTTTGGAAAGAACGTATTTTTTTTGCATTGCATAAATGTATCCGATAATTTTTCTAACGTGGTTTAAATGAATAAATCCTTTAGGATTTTTTTCGATTTTTTCAAGATAAGACAACGCTCTTTCAAACTCTCCGCGTTTAGAATACATAACGCCTAAAGTATAACCTGCTTCCATATTTTCAGGGTCATGCTCAAGCTCTTGTAATAAAGCGTCTTTAGCATCATCAAAACCACTGTCCGATATTATATCCGTTGCAAGAGCAAGAAGTTTTTCTATATCTTTTTCATCTCTAATCAAAACGAATCCTTTATTTTTTTAAATAAGCCACAATGCGTTATTTCCAGAGATAAAGGCGTTATTGAAACGTAACCTTGATCAACTGCTGTGAAATCCGTATCAGTTTGGGGTTCAAATTCCGGCACTTCGCCTCCTAGCCAATAATATTCCCGCCCCATAGGGTCATGCCTTTTTATTACGATTTCTTTAAACACTCTATTTCCCAGCTTAGTTATTTTCTCGCCTTTATACTTACCGTTTTCAGGAAAATTGATATTGAACATTTCCCCGTTTTTATAATATTTATTTAGTAATTTTTCAATTAAATTCGTTGCGTGCTGTGCTGCGTTTTTAAAATTTAAGGTTTTGCCCCACGCGTTTAATGAAAACGCTGCGGATGGAATTTTATTAATGAGTCCTTCTCTTGCTGCTGCTACCGTGCCTGAATAAAAAACATCATGCCCCATATTCGGGCCAGAATTTATACCCGATGCAATGAAGTCAATATCAATATCAAGGAAACCTTTTAGCGAAAATTTAACACAATCTGCCGGATAGCCGTCCGAAGAATAAGTATCCGTTGATATTTTTTTAAATCTTACAGGGTGATGCAGAGAAATATTATGAGAACACGCGCTCCTTTCTTTTTCAGGAGCAACAATTATAACCCTATGCTTTTTTTTAAGTTCATCCGCAAAAGTTATTAGTCCGGGATGATGTATCCCGTCGTCGTTTGTAAGAAGTATGTTCATATTAACAACCAGATTATCCGGGGAGAAATCCCTGCTTAATTTTAATAAGCCCCGGAGATAAAAAAAACCCCGGGGATCATCATTTTCGGGCTGACTGGATTTGAACCAGCGACTCCTTGACCCCCAGTCAAGTGCGCTGCCTGACTGCGCTACAGCCCGTTTGTTAATTAAAATTACTATCAAACATTGCTAAAATCAATATTATCGGATAAAAAAGCGTTTTTGTTTACGGCCTTAGGCTTTCTTTTTTTAATTCCACTTTATTCAAATCCGCAATTATTACAATAGCGAATTTATTTTTATGCAAGTATTTAGCCGCCTCTTTGACATCATCAAGAGTTATATTATTGATAATCATGGTTTCCTTTTCCCAAAAATACGGTTCAAGGCCGTAGAGTTCCATCTCAAGAATTTTTGAGGCAAGCTGTGAAGGCGTTTCACGTGAGAAAATAAGGGTGCCCGTTAAATATTTTTTAATATCTTCAAGTTCCTGTTTGGTAGGGCCCTTTTTAAGATATTCATCAAGAATTGCATAAATTTTTTTAATCGCGAATTTGATTTTCGATAGCTTGGTAGAAAAATTTATATGAAAATAACCCCGTTGTTTCCTTTGCACATAAAAATAGGAAACAATGCCGTAAGTAAGTCCGTATTTTTCACGAATAATTTTTGTTAAACGGCTACCGAAACCGCTCCCGCCAAGAATTGCGTTATATACAAGGAGTTTATAGTACATAGGGTGATTTCGCCTTATACTAATGTGCCCCATTCTAACGTATCCCTGAGATGTGGGGTAATTAGCGATTACTGTTTTTTGCTCTATTGGGGGAATATTATAATTTTTTTGCGGCGGCAGCTTTTTTTTCTTCCAGTTGCTAAAATACCTTTCCAATAAACGCTTTGCTTTATTATAAGTTATATCTCCGACAAATACTGCTACAGCGTTGTTCGGAACGAAATATTTTTTATGATAATTTATCAAGTCGTTTCTCGTTATTTGCCTAACACTATGGAAATCTCCCATGGTATCTCTTGCATAAGGATGGTTGCCGTAAATTTGTTTATAAAATTTCATTCTAACCGCAGTGGGAATGCTTTCTTTTTGCGCTTTCAATGCGGACAGAGTGCGCATTTTAAACCGTCTTAATATGCGATTATCGAAAACAGGCAGCCGGACAATGCGTGAAATTATTTTTAAAACTCTAGTTTTAGTTGAAGAACGCATTGAAGCGGACAACTCAATACTGTCATATCCGGCGGAAACGCCCACAGAAGCACCGAGTAAATCAAGTTTGGAAATAACTCTTTGCGGCGACATATATTCGTTACCGTAAATTAGTGTAGAAGCAACGAGGTTTGCAGTACCGGGCTTTTTTTCGTGGTAAACTCCTCTTTTAAACATGAGAGAAAAATTTACAAGAGGCAAATATTTTCGTTCTACTACGATAAATTTAAGTCCGTTTTTGAGATAACCTGTCTGATATTCAAATGCCCGCTTTTTTCTTGCTTGAGTGAATGTGATTGACGATAAAAATAGAATTAGAATTAAAACAAAGTATTTTTTCATCTTAAATAATCTCCGTAATTTATATTGTATTTATGGTTTTCGTTTTAAAAGCTTTAAAAACTTTTAACATCTGCGCTGTTTCTTCAACATCATGAGACCTGATTATTAAGCAGCCGTTTAATACAGCAATCATGTGCACAAGTACGCTCCCCAGCATTCTTTTTTCAGCGGGTTTATTTAATATTGTCCCAATCAAAGATTTTCTCGATGCACCTATTAAAACGGGATACCCCAAACTCGTTAACCGGTGCGCTTCGGCAATCAACCGGATATTTAAATCTGGTTCTTTTCCGAATCCGATTCCCGGATCAAGTATAATGTTTTCTTTAGATATGCCTGCGCTAATGGCATTATAAGCCGCATTTTTCAAGAAATCCGTAACTTCATTAATTTGCGAAAAATCAAGTGGGTTTTCTTGCATTGTACCGGGTTCACCTTTCATATGCATAATTACAACGGGAATATCATATTCAACAATAACGTCTAACATCCCTGGTTTACGCAATCCGTAAACATCGTTAATAATATCCGCTCCGTTTTGAATACACGTTTTTGCTACACCGGGTTTATAAGTGTCAACTGAAACGGGGATGTTTGCAATGTTTTTTATCAGTTTTAGTACAGGCAGCAACCTTTTAATTTCCTCGTTTTCATTAATTGGAGTTGCGCCCGGTCTTGTAGACTCTGCGCCTATGTCTATAATATCAACACCGGAATTAATGAATTCTTTTATACGTTTCTTAATTTTTTCTTCCGTATTGTAAACTCCACCGTCGAAAAAAGAATCCGGAGTAACGTTTAAAATACCCATAATAACGGGTTCTCTGTTTTTTAACTTTTTTTTCCATGGTTTCATAGTTAAAAATTAAGCTCTCTTTAAAAAAAATCAAACAAATGATTAAGAAATTAGCATTATTTGACGATTTATATAATTAATAATAAATAAAAAGGCGGCTAATTATGAGTGATCAGGAAAAAGCTTTAATAAACGAAAGATTAGCAGAAGTAGCGAAAAAATTTGGTTTAAAAATTAAACTTACTGTAAAAAATGCTCAAAAACTCATTGAAGCGAATTACCGTAAGGTTCATGAAATCGAGTCAAGTATTAACAGCAAGCTAAATTTAATTAATCGCGCAGCATAATTTTTTGCGTAATATAATTTAAAATGTATTTTTGTTTTTATTTTTGTTTAAAGATAATTAGCAAAATTTATCGCATTTTTTAAATTTTTTTATAACTTTTTACTAATTTGCTATTTATATTATTTATTCATTATATTACAATATTGATATGAATAATAATATTTTTAAAGAAAAATGGCAGGAAATTCTCGAGGGAACTCGTGAGAACTATATACATACCATAACGACTTTAACAAACAATCAAAAAGAAATTGAAGAACTCGTTAAGAAAATAATAAAAGATTATAATTTGCTAACCCAGAAGCAAATCGATAAGGCGTTTGAACTAGTCAATAATTCGTTAGTGAAGCGGGAAGAGTTTATTTACGTATTTAAAAAAAACATTTATCGCAGTTTGGAAATTATGCCAAATATTGAAGACGTTATGTTTAAAAAACACTTTGATGAATTATCAGCACTTCTAAAAAATTATTATTATGATTTTTTCACATAATTCAAACAGTAAATAATTTTATTCCGTTTGTTAAAAAATATAATCCCATTAGAACGATTAAAATTGAACACGTTATCATTAGATATTTATAGAATGTATTGTTGATTAATTTTTTGCTTTTGTCAACGCAAAGGGAAACGAAAAAATACCAAGCAAAATCTGCTAGAATATGGCCTGCGAAAAAAACAATTAGCCCGATTATGCCGAATTTTAATGAAGCATACATGTAGCCGGCACCAATAAATATCCACCAGATTAAAAAATAGGGATTCGATATGCTTATTAAAAAACCGCCGGCAAGGAGGCCGTAATTAAATTTATTTTCATATTTTTTATTTTCAAGCTCTAGCCCGGTTTTATTTTTAATTGCAGGAATAATTGTAAGAATCCCCATTAAAATTAATGTTATACCCCCTGTAAGAGATATAATGATTTCAAAAACGGTTTTGTTAAACAACGATTTTATTCCAAATAAAAGTAAAACAACAATTAAAATTTCTAAAACAGCGTGGCCGAATATTACGAAAACGCCAGTAAGAGAACCGTGTTTAGGTGTTTTTGAAATAGTATAAAATAATAATGGACCGGGAGCCAAAGCGCCTGATAAAGCAACGACGAATGAGCCCGTGAATATTAATAATAATGCAGTCATAACAGTAGTCTTCCTTATTATAATAAACTATCAAAAATCCGCAGCAAGTCCAAAAACTTATTAGAATGCAAATTTAAAAATGATACTAATTAGCGTTAAAATATGGAAATTTATTCTATTTTAATCTCTTTGATTTTGATAAAACAGGGCTTGAAGAGAAGCAAATTCCCCTAAATCCCCGTTCGGGTAAAGGGGGACTTGAAGAGAAGAGAAAATGAACACATTGTAGAGGCGACAATGGCCATTGTCGCCTCTATTGGCAGGTAACGTACCTGCACCTACGGCTGGCTATCTTAAATTCATAATCACAACGTATAAAAAAAATACCGCCCTCTTTACTTAAAGATTGTGATACAGCGATGATTCTCTTATATACCCAAACTTTTACTAATCCTCCCTCTTTATTTGCATAGAACCTAATTAATCAACAATCTATTTCAAAATTCACGTTATTAAATTTAAGCAAAGTAGTATAAAATTATTAAATACTGTTATGCAACTTTCCGATAAGTTTTTCAAAAGGGTTAGTGTTTTATTTAAGTTTCCTTTTTTAAAAGCGCTGTTTTTTTTTAAATTATTTGACGATTGTAATTTATATAACTATATTAATTTCTACGTAAATAATGGGACTGTAGCTCAGTCGGTAGAGCACTGTGCTGATAACGCAGGGGTCACAAGTTCAATCCTTGTCAGTCCCACATAAACGCGGGTGTAGTTCAGTCCGGTTAGAACGCCTGCCTGTCACGCAGGAGGCCGCGAGTTCAAATCTCGTCACTCGCGCATAAACCCCTGTGCAAAATGTGCAGGGGTTTTTCGTTTTAAATAGATATTTATTTTTCACGTCATTTTAGTATTTATACCATTGCGCTTTAAACTATAGAATCTATCCTGAAAAAATGATAAATATAAATGCCTGTGGAAATGTAGATATGCGTTCCTTACAAAAAATATTTTTACTAAGAATCAAAGAAGTGTGGTATTAGAATTTTGTTTTGATTTATATATTTAATTTTCTTTACTTGACTTATTATCGCTTTTCTCTACGAGTCGGGATTTGTAGTAATCTTACGCAACCATATCGATTATTGTGCCAACGAAAATAGCGCCGTTTGGAAGTACAACGGATTTATTGGACAGAGCCATTGAAAAATCTGCCATATTTGAAGAAAGCGAAGTGGAAAGCTGGCGGTTGACAGCTCGGTTTATAGAATAATCACGTCTTTGCACGTTTTTGACTTTATGCACAGGTTGTGTATTATAATTTTTGGATACATATAAGGTATTATTACCGTAATTTAATGAACTAACCATTCCTGAAATTTGCATTTTTCTTTCTCCGAAAAAAACTCTATTTTATATAATCGGAAAATGAAAAATTTACTTAAGCATTTTTTTTAAAACCATTTCTTTTTTTTGAAAAAAAACATCATTCCGCTTATTATTAAAAGCATTATTCCAAGAACAATAAAATAAGAGTATTTATATTCAAGTTCGGGCATATTTTTAAAATTCATTCCGTAAACCCCAGCTATAAAGGACAGGGGGATAAAAATAGTTGAAATCATGGTTAAAACTTTCATTATGGAATTCATGCGGTTACTCGTTATTGATAAATAAATATCCGTCAGACCGGAAAGGTTATCGCGATAGTTTTCAATAATATCGATAATGCGGATAATATGGTCGTATAAATCTCTGAAGTAATATGTTATTTCATTTGATATTAACGCGTTATCCTGACGCAGAAGAGAGTTAAAAGCTTCCATCAGGGGCCAGCACATTTTTTTTAAAAAATTCAATTGTTTTTTTTCGTTATAAATATCGCTAAGAACGGATTCTGCGGGGTTTTCTGTAATAATTTTTTCTATTTGTTCAATATCTTCACCTAAGGCTTCAAGTATAACGAAATAATTATCAATAATAGTATCAAGGAGTATATGATAAAGATAATCAGCACCGAAAAAACGTGCTTTGCCTGTTTTATTCCGCAACCGCTCTCTTACTGTTTCAAAAACGTCCCCGGGCCGTTCTTGAAACGTCAAAACGTAATTTTTTCCCAAAATAACGCTAACGTATTCCCATACAATTTCTCCGGTATCTTGGTGTAAATAAAACATTTTTATTGCTGTATAAATTATATCAGGATAAATTTCTGTTTTCGGTCTCTGGTTAGGATTAACAACGTCTTCAAGCAAAAGGGAATGCAGTTTAAATTCCTGCCCGATTTGTTTGATGAGGTTAACATCGGATATTCCGTCTACGTTAATCCATAGAATTTCACCGCAATTTTCCGCGGGTTTTTTTAATAAACTTATATTTTGAATTTGCGTTTCTGAAACTTGTTTTTCGTTATAAAGAAACTGTGTAACGCGTATTTTTTCAGTATTTTCATCGCCTAAGTACATTAAAGTCCCGGGCGGCAGCCCCGTTTTTCTTGATTGTTTTTTTGTTCTCTTCTTCATTATTAAGCCATAAAAGTGTTATTAAAAATAAAATATGTAAGTTTGCTTAATTAGTCAAGGTTACCTAACAACATTCGCGCTTCTTCGTTTAGAGGGTCTAATCTTATAGCACGCTTTAAATATTCAACAGCGCGTTCTCTATACCCCTGTTTTTTTCTAAGGTTGCCGAGAAGGTAATAGACTTCCGAACGTTGTTCGGGTTTAATAACCCGGTTAAGCAAGGCTTTTAGGGTTTTTTCTGCCTTTTTATAGTGCAAAGTGTAAACATACATTTTAGCAAGGCGAACCCCTGCATAAGTATTCGTTATATCCGCAGCAACGCTTTTTTCGTACAAAGAAATTGCTTTTAAGTAATTTTGTTCAACGTGTTCAATATCGCCTATACGCATATAAGCCAGAGATACAACGCGTTTTGTTTGTCCGGGTTTTTCTTTATTCAGGATAATGCGTTGAAAATACGCTTTTGACGTATTAAAATCACCGGTTTTCAAATATGCGTTACCAAGTTTATACGAAGCAACCTGGCTTTCCGGTGTCATTTTTAAAACGCGTTTATAAAAATCAATTGCTTGTTTGAACCGCTTCATTTTCAAATATACATCGCCTATGTAAGAACGAACTTTTTCTTTTTCATCAGATACGTCTAGAGTTTTAAATAAATAATGCAACGCGTTTTCATAATCCTTTTTGTGGTCATAAACAACTGCAAGATTATAAAAAACGTCTTTAGAAGGTATACCCGGGATTTCTTTTAATTTGTTTAAATAAGAGATAGCTTTATCGTAATTGCCGAGTGCATCGTGTATATTAGCAACGCGGAAATAAATATCATTGTCTATTTCATCTTTTGGTACTTTTTTGAAATAAATATTATAATTTTTTAGAGCTTGTTTATATTCGGTTAATCCGAAATAACAATCGCCGCCTATTCTATATGCACGGTGATCTGTTTTGCCTTTTTTAAGATACCGGCGTATATGTGATAGAGCGCTTTGATATTTTTTCAAGGCAACTTCAGCCATTGCAAGGTATAAAAGTATCTTCGTTTTTGACGGTTGTCTTTCAAAGGCATCTTGAAAATAATTATAGGAATATCTGTATTTTTTTAGTAAATAAAATATTTTACCAAGTTCAAAATAAACCTCTTGGTTTTGCGGCTCAAGTTTTTTCCATGTAAGCAGGTATCCGGCTACTTTCGAGTAGTCTAGTTTTTGGAAATAATATTTCGTTAACATTATTAAAGCGGTGCGTCTATATTTAATTTCAGTTTCAGTAGAAGCTACGGTTTCAAAGATTTCCGCACTTTTTTCTAATTCACCGGTTTTATAAAGGCAAATACCCTGATAATGATACGCGCGTATGTCGTTAGCGATTTTTAAACAGCGGTTGAAATAAGTTAAAGCTCTTTTATATTTTTTCAGATGAAAGTATATTTTACCTAACTCAAAATTAGCAAAAAAACTGTTGGGTTTTATGCTTCGCGCTTTTTTAATATAAATCAAAGCTTTTTCATAATCATTTAATTTTACGCTTGTCATTCCCCGTTTAATTAGGGCTTCAAAAAATACAGGGTCAATTTCAAGAGCTACATCAAATAAATCAAGCGCGATTTTATATTTTTTTCTTTGAAAATTTATTTCAGCTAGGTAGTAATAAATAAACTTTCTTTGTTTGTCATGAGTAATGTTTAATAATTGCTTAAAAAGTTTTTCAGCTTCAATATACCGTTTTTGAATAAATAATTCATGGCCTTTTTTTATATCTTTATTTTTAATTTTTCTTGAAATACGGTTTCTAAGTTCCAATACGCCTGGCGTGGTCGAATTTTTTGGATATAATTCTTTCACAGCTTCATATTTCGGTTTAAAAATTAAAAGGTATAGAATGATTCCTGCGCTAATTAAAATCATTATAAAAGAAATTGGCTTGCTATAATTAATCAGTTTAGATTTTGCTCTATAATTTATTTGGTCTGAGTTTTCTGGCAATCTCATCTAAAATCCCGTTAATAAATTTATAGGAGTCGTCTGAACAAAATTTTTTCGAAATATCGACTGCCTCATTTATTATCACAGACGAGGGTATATCCTTTTGGAAAAGAATGCTGTAAGTGCTGAAGCGCAATAGATTTTTTTCCAGAATATTTATCCGGGATATATCCCAATTCTTTAAATAATCTTCTATATATTTATCGATTTTTTCTGAATTTACAATAGTTTTTTCAATGAGTTCTTTTGCAAATTTTTTTATTTCATTATCAATCGAAACATTAAGCCATAAAAACGATGTAACGTCTTTTAAGTCTTGATTACCCACATCGTATTGATATAAACCCTGTAGAGCGATTTCCCTTGCTTTTCTTCTTTTGCTCATATTTTTTTACTTAATGTTTTTATAAAGGTTTATCATTTCGATTAAAGCTAACGCTGAATCAGCGCCTTTATTGCCGGATTTTGTACCAGCACGTTCAATTGCCTGTTCAATGTTATCCGTTGTAATTACACCGAAAATAACGGGAATATCGGCGTTCATGGAAACATTAGCAACGCCTTTGGAAACTTCAGCCGCAACGTAATCAAAATGCGGGGTCGCGCCTCTTATAACTGCGCCAAGGCATAGCAAACCGTCATATTTCTGCGTTTTAACGAGTTTAGAAGCTGTACCAGGGATTTCAAAACTACCCGGAACTTTAAAAACAGATACGTTTTTAGCATCTAAACCGTGCCGGGATAAACAATCCATTGCACCGGATAAAAGTTTTTCACCAATAAAATCATTAAAACGAGAAAGCACAATAGCAATTTTTTCGTTATTTAAAACAAGGTTTCCTTCATAAATATTATACGTTGCCATTAATCCTCCAAAAAAACTGTAACCTAAATAAAGTATAAAAAAATATATTAAAAATCAATATGTTAATTCAGTAACACTTATTTAAATATACTGGATTTTCAATAATTTGTCATGCAGAGTAAAGCGCAATAAAGTGATTTTTTAAAATC
>CAYUYT010000042.1:0-20567 GCA_964449345.1 uncultured Spirochaetia bacterium
ATAAAAGACATTTTAACTGCTTAAATCTTATGCAGCATGTCCGGGTCCTAAACATATTTTCTTTTTATTAAATGTTTTACAAATCAAAATCTATTATGTTCGCTTCAACGAAATGATCCAGATAAGTGAGTCCGTCAACGCTTTTTAATTTTCTGTATAGCTCTTCGCTGTATTCGCATTCAAGCATACCTAAATCGTTTAAATGCTGTGCGGCTAAATCAAGTTCTTCTAGTATTGCAGAGCAAGAGAGTTCCTGTTCTTCAAGAGCTATATTATAAACGAAAAGAGTATAAACGTGGGTCGAAATATTTATTTTAGGCAATAACTCAAATGCGTTCTCGTGATTTATTATTCCTTCTTTTAGTATCTGCAAACGGGAATTCAAATCCAATGTTGTATATTCTCCGCCTTTGTAAATTAATTCGTTGTATGTCTTTTCAAAATCACTTTTGCTTTCCATTTTTTCTAGAATTTCTGAATATTCCGGAATATCGGGTAAAGAGAACGCGTTTAATATCTCATCACGCAACGAAAAATAATTGTCCCCTATACTGCCCGGAACGTTGGTTTTATAACGTGAAAATTTCTTCATGATTTTTAGAAAATTTTCAAACATCATAAATGCCTTTGATTTATCTGGTTTATTCATATTTTATCTCCAAAGAAAATTGTGAATACTTACTATTATAGTTAAAAAAGATAAATTTTTCGCGACACGTTATGTCATTTTTATCTATTTAAAGTGCAGCCATTGTAAAGCAAACTTGTGATGCGTTTCACTCAGCAGGCGTAGGCGGGGGAAACGTTTTTAGTTTGCGTTTCATGTAACCGAGTAAATATAAAAGCCCGGCTTCAATTTCCTTATACCAGATTTTTGTATATTTCATCTCAGGGTTAAAACAATCCCCGATTTCAAACGTAAAAGTAAGGCATTTATTCGTTGCGTATATCCAGTCTCCAAAATTACCCGGAACGAGATAAGGGCAGCCCTCCTGCAATTTAAACCTGTGCATACGTTTTTGAAGCTCGCGACCCATTATAACGTGCCTGCGTTTATCCGGTATTGAACGGCGTAATTTGCCCCACCATGGAAAAGCAATTAAACGGCCGTAGGAATGAAGGGCAACGGATATGTATATTTTTTTGCCCTTAAGGTAATCACGGATAGCGCGGCTTTCAGGTTCGGAAAAAGGGTAGGGTCCTCCCCATTCCAAAGTATGCGGTTTGTGTATCCTGCGGAAATTAACGTCAAAGTTTTGGTTTACATTAACGCCGTAACTGTTCGGCGCCCATTTTAGGGGGTATTTTTTATAAACGTGCGTATTTTTCCGCCAGTTCCACCCCCTTAAAGCCATTTTATAGCCGTCCGGGTTTAATAAAGGCATAACGAGGATGCCGGCTTTTTTCAGAAAGTTTTTTAAACTTTTATCCCCGGATTTGATTTTTTTTATTATAAGGTTTGTAAATTTAATTGCTGTATACGTTGTCATTAACTCGCGCGCGTGTATTCCCGCAGTAATTAAATACCGCGTTTGCGGTTCGTATTCTTTGTGTGAAATTTCAACTGCGATTAAGTTTTTTTTGTTTTGTTTTTGTGCTTCATGGCTTGAACCGTAACGCTTTACTTTTATATATTCCGGAAATTCGGTTTTTATGCGTTCTGCCCATTTGTTTATTTTTTTTATACTAGGGTAGTGTGCGGGAACTTTCATTCTAGGCCCGCGTAAAGGCGCAAAACGCTTTGCAAAGAGAGTAATTGTTAGGATTAATAATAACGCGGGTAGGGTTTTTTTCATGTTAATTGCCTTTTTTAGTGAAATTTAGAACAGTGTTATTATACCGATGTTTTAAAATCAAGGCGTTTTTATTTGCCTTTATGATTCTATAAATCATGGTTTTATAATATACTTTTACGTTGTTTTTTGTTTTAAGTTTAAAGTATTCGATGTATAAGTATTTTTGCGTTGCCCGCCATTTTCCCGTTATTAAAAAACTATTTTTCTGGGTGTTTATTTGCAAGGAGAATTTTTTCTCGGTGTTTAGGTGCATAGTTGATTTTAGTTTTTCTGAATACCATACCCCTAAAACGCGTTGATCCCATTTCGTAAATGAATAAAGAGAGAAGGTACAAATTATGAATGTTGTAGCTGAAAAGAGTTTTTTATGCATGCCTTTTCTTTTTTTTGATTTTAAACACAGAGCCAATATTTGACAGCCCTGTGAAGATTTTTCTTAACAGGGGTTTATGCGGGCGTATAGCATCGTATTCGCAAAACTCCTGACAGCAAAAACAGTTAATGCAGTTTTTGTAATTAATAGACATTTTCCCGTTTTTTACTGATATTGTATTTGCCGGGCACATTTTTTTACACACTCCGCACATAACGCATTTATCATTATTAATTTTCGGACGTATGGGTAAACGGCTGCCAAAAAAGTTTATCAGCCCGGTTTTTTTCATATCCGGTTCGATGATAAACTCAAAATCGTTTATTTTTAATTCGTTTAAGTGCGTTCCCGTTAATTTTACTTTTGATATATCTGTGATACCGCGGCCTAATTCTTTAGCGGCTTCGAATGTAGGTAGATTTTCTGCCGGGAAATTAATAGTCTTAGCTGTAAAATAGTCAAGCGCGGTCCCGTCAAATCCGGCGGAAATAAAGTTCATATCACGAGCATCTCCGGCAACCGGCCCGTTCCCTTGCATTCCCGTTACAGCGTCAATTATGTTTAAGTCGGGTTTGATTGTATAGTAAAGTTCAACGAGATATTTTGCGAACATGAGCTGGTTTTTGCCTGCACGTAAATGATGTTCTGCTTTTTCCATGCCCACTACTGCCCCGAACATGTTTTTTACGCTTAAAGTTAAAAGCATTGAGCCGTGCGTTTTAAATTTAGCAAGGTTTATTATTTTATCCGTTTCAATTATTTGCCGGGCAACCTTAAAGTTTCTAAACACAGTGTTATTTTCGTTTTTAATATCTACTTTTTCCGTAAAGTCAACGAGATTGAAACCGTGTAAAAATTCCATGTATCCGCTTTTTTTAGCAGAGTCAACGAACTTGCCAAACCCGGGGCTGTCACCGATAACGCATTTACCCCCTAAATCGTTAACGAGTTCGGCAACAACACGGATTACAGCGGGATGAGTGCAGATACATTTCGAATAATGCTTGCCGAAAGCCATGTTCGGTTTAATTAAAACGCGTTCACCTGGGGTAATAAATCCTTTTTCAACGCCTAAGTTTTGGAATGTTTTTTCTAAGGTTTGGCGTAAAGGCTTTAATTCGTAATCCTGTTGCTTTTCAAAAGATATTGTAGTCAATTTATTTTCCCGTTGTTTTGTTTATTAAATATATTAAGCTTACTAAAGGTTATCAATTATTATTTGCCGATGAACTGGGTTTTGATGTTGTGTATAATTTTTTAAATATAATATTATGAAAATTTTATGGAATTTTTCCGTTGTTCGTAGTATAATATAGAATGTATTTTAATCGGTGAGAAAACATTATGAAAATTATAAAGAACGTAAAATTAATTTCAGTTGTCTTTTTTTTGGTTATGCTTTTAGGTTGCAATCTTGAATATAAATCAGGCCCTGATATTGACTCTCCGAGTGTAGATAAACCGAGCGGTTCTTCGGATGTCGATAGTATAATTATCACTTTTACTGCACCGATTGGGTTTGAAGATTCTTATATTTACTTTACTAAAGATAATTCCGACCCGCGTACAAGCGATACTGTTCAAACCGTTGCTTCGGGTGTTCCTGTTACACTATACAGAAGTAGTTATATAAAAGCGTATATCAAAAAAGCCGGTTTTAATAACAGCCCCATGATACAGAGGCAATATCAGGTAACGGGCACGTGCGCTGACCCTAATGTCGTCCCGGGTGGCGGAACTTATCATAATGATGTCCATGTAACAATGACCAAAACAACGCCTTATTCTTTTTTTAGATATACTACGGACGGTAGTCCTCCCGCTTCTAGCGGCACTGCTGTTACCGAACACAGTAATGATCACACTATAACTATAACGCAAAATAATACTCAACTGCGCGTTATTGTCAGAAGAAATGATCCAATTTATCCGGGTTCATGGACAGATTCGAATGAAGTTACTTATAATTATAATATGGAATGTCTGCCTCCAGTAATTAATCCTCCGACTACTTCGGACGGGGGAATTACCTATGATATTATAATAAATAACGGTGGAACTACAGGTTCGGAGATTTATTATACAACAGATGGTACTGTACCGACAACAGGGAGTAATTTGTATACTGGAAGTTTTAACGTTCCGACAGGTACTACTATCCGGGCAATTTCTGTAAAGCCGGGTTATCAGAATAGCCCTGATGTTCAACAGCCTGTACCTTAATTTGTATTATAGCGGAAAAATATAAATGAAAATAAAATTTGCTTTATTAACTTTATTCTTAATGCTTTTTTTACCCGTGTTGATGTTTGGCGGGATTAAAGACGATGCTGAAATTAAACGCGCTTTAGCGGAAATTGACCTTGATAAAAAGCTTTTTTTTGGCGTTGATTTGGGAGTAGGCGGTTCAAAACAAATGTCTACTGCTTATAAAAACGGGGAAAGCGTTATTAACTTTAGCTATCAAATCGGCGTTTCTATGACTTATTTTTTAAACAGAATTATTGCATTCCAGTTTGAATTAGGCAACCATTTCTTGCGTTGTAAAGATGAAGATAAAGATACTTCCGAATACATTACTTACGATTTGCAATATATATTTTTAAGTTTTGTTCCCCTTTTTCGTTTCGGCAGATTTTTCTTTTCGGTAGGTTTTTATTTCGGTTTTATAGTAAAGTCCGAGCTTTCTTCATCCACACAAGCTTATGATGAGCATAAATATTATAATATTCCCGATATTGGTTTGAAAATTAGTATGGGATATATTTTTAATATAGGAAAAAACATGGAAATGTCTTTGGGAATTCAAACGAAAATTCAGCTTCAGAATTTTCGCGTATTAGAACAATTCGGCGGGCAGATATTTGCTTTCTTTTTTCAGACAGGGCTATTATTTGAAACGTAATTTCTTTTATTCTTTGAATAACAGAGTTTGGTTAATAAAATCCTTGACTATGTTCGAAAAATTTAATAAAAATCATAGATGAAAATTTTATTATATTTCTTGCTTCTTATTGTAGCCCGTATTATAATTTTTTTTTCCGGCAAACTCTATATTAAAGTCGGTCAAAATGCTGCTTCAATGTTTGGGATACCTGAATATATAATTGATTTAAGTTATACTTTGGTTATTTTCGTATTTCCTCAGCTTTTTATTTCCCTTTTCGCCATTTTAAAAGGACATTTTGACTTTGCTGCGGGCATTATCGTAGGCTATGCCGTTGTTATTCCCGGATTATTATTACCCGTAATTGCAATTTTTAAAAGTTATAAAATTAAACGTTCATTTATAAAATTTGAAATTATTATAATTTTTTTAATAACAACGCTTTTTGAAATTTTGAGTTTAAACAACGTATTCGGAACGTATGACACAATCGTGTTTTTTATCTTTTTCCTTTTCTTTATAACACTTGCAATTTTAAAAAAGAAATCAAAGAAAAAATATGATCGAAAATTTGAAAACAATATATTTTTATATTCTTTTTTAAATACTCTGCGTTTATTAATTTCAATAGCGGTTATAATCGGTTCTTCATATCTGATTTTATATTCTTCACTGCAAATCTCAAATTTATTAAAAATGAATTGCGTTTGCTTTAGCTTAATTGTTATACCCGTTATTTTGATTATCCCGCATCTTATTGTTGCAGTAAAAGAAAACGCAAAGAATAATGACATTAATGTCTTTGTGGAACGCGTTTTGCATTCTGCGCTTTACACTTTGCTTTTGGTAACTGCTATTGTTACGTTAATTAAACCATTAGTTTTTAATAGCGCTTTTTCCGTTATTTATAATCCGTTTATTTTCCTTTTATTTTTAATGTTTACAATAATTTTATTGCCGCGTTTAATGGTAACGCGTTTAAGGGGAATACTTTTATTTTCAATATATTTAATTTTCATTGTACTTACGGTAATTAAAATTGTCTGATTTAAAAACTAAGCAACAAAGTATCGGAATAAAAAAACAAAATACCCGTAAAGGTCTTTTCTATTCAATTATAGAAGGGAGTTTTGCCAACGTAATGATTGCGTTCGGTTCAAACTTTATTGCGGCTTTTGCCGTGCGGGCTCTAAATTCAAACGCGTTTAAAAATAATTTAATTGTATATTTACCCCCGTTTCTCCTTGCTATTAGCCAGATTCTATCAGCGCATTTATCCGATAAAACGGGAAAACGTAAAAGCATCGTGCTAATCTGCGTTTTATTTCAGTCTGTTAGCTGGGCTGCAATTTTCTGGACATCGTATTATCTACGCAGTATTGAGTTTTTAATCGTTATGTATACTTTAAACGTTGTTATAGGTTATTTCGGCAACGCACCGTGGATTTCATGGCTAGGCTCTCTAATCCCGGATAGAATACGCGGTAAATATATAGGCAAGCGCAACGCATATTTATATTTAGCCGCGTTTATTTCATCAATAGCCGCGGGAATTATTTTGAACACTGTGTCGAAAAATGATGTTTTTCTTGCATTCGGAATACTATTTCACGCAGCAGCATTAGCGCGTTTTTTATCATTTGTTTTTCTTTACAAACAATATGAACCGGAATACAATCCTCCCGCAGAAAAGATTAGAATGCTTTCATTCAAAATTTTCGCAAAGTATAAAAATTATATGCGTTTTCTTTCTTTTTATTCTGCGTTCCAGTTTGCCGTAGGTTTTTCATCGCCTTTATTCATCATTTACGTTTTACGCGTTTTAAATATGTCATATTTGGATTTAACCGTTTTCAACTTAGCCGCCATATTCAGCGTGTTTATGTTTTCTTCATTTTTTGGAAAAATTAACGATAGGTACGGCAGTGTGAAAGCTTTCAAAGTCGCTGTACTTCCCGTTTTTTCCGTTAGCTTACTATGGTATTTGTCGGGGAACTTTTACGTTTTACTTGTTTCAATGTTAATTAGCGGATTTTCGCAGGCAGGGATAAGAGTTTCGGAACGCAACGTGTTTTACGATAACGTAAAAGAAGAACACCGCAACAAAATATACGGCACAGGCACTATTTTTTTTACGGGTGGTGCGGTTTTAGGCGGTGTTTCAGGCGGGCTTCTTGCTGATTCTTATTTAACAATAAAAACGGTTATGTTAATCTCAACGGTTTTACGCCTTGTTTTGCCTTTGATTTTATTTACTCCTTTTATTAAGGAAGTGAAAACGTCTGTTTCCGGTGTGAGGACACCGGCGGTATATTTCCGGGCGTTGCCTTTGTTCTTATGGAACGGTGCCAGAGTGTTTATTGGAAAAATCACAGGTAAAAAGTAAATAGTAATTTATATAGGTCAAATGCTTTTTTCTGTAATACTAATTAGCGTTAAAAAGCTGTTTTCGGTAGAAAGCCGGGGATTTCTCTTCTTTCATATCCGCGCATCCCTCGGGCTATATTTTAAAAATAAATTGTATGGAGATTTTAGTATTATACCATTTGCTTTAAACTATGGAATATATCTTGAAAAAATGATAAAGACTTACGAAAAATATTTTTATTAATAATCAAAGCATAATATTATTACCTGATAAACGGCTGGCTGCGGTTTATTAAATCTTTGCCTGCGAAAAAATGATTACCATTTTATCAAAACGAAAAAACCCGCATGCAAAATACACACGGGTTTATTTATAATAACGTACCTGATTAAGTACAGTGTTTATCAGTTAGAGTACGGGGCTATTATGCATAGCTTTTAGCCGTGTCCAGCGGCGCGCTATTTCAAGTTCAGCGGCTTCAACAAGGTGTTTGTTCTCAGGTTTAGCTAAGTGCCGTGTTTTGCCCATCATATTAAACCAATCGATTAAATTGATTTTTTTGTTTTTAGCATCAGGGTCATGATTTATCGTTGTAATTCCCTTTTCAATTTCATATAGAGGGAAGAAATTACAATGCGTTGCCGCTTCAACGACTTTAGTACCCATGTTATCTTCATGCCGCCAGTTTAGCGGGCATGCGCTTAACATTTTACCGTAAACCGTGCCGTAATGCTTTGCGTAATACTGTGCTTTTGCAGCTTTTTTGATTGTGTCCATGGGAAAAGCTTCGGAAGCCGTAAAAACGTAAGGCATATGACACCCTGCCATGATTTGCGCTGTATCTTTATGCTGGAATTTTTTACCCTGCTGTGCTGAACCTACGTTTGATGTAGACGTTCTGTGTCCAAGCGGGGTGGAATAAGAAAGCTGATTACCCGTGTTCATGTAACCTTCGTTATCGTATTCAAGGATAATCAATTTATGGTTACGGTTTGCAGCACCTATTGTCGGGCCCATTCCGATGTCATTTCCGCCGTCTCCGGTTACCATGATAAAGGTAATGTCTTCATCTGCGGGTATTTCGCCTCTTTGTTTTAAAATTTCAAAAGCTTCAGCAACACCGCTTATGGTTGCACCGCCGTTTTGAAATAGGTTATGAATATATGAGCTTCTGAATGATGTATACGGGTAACCCGTTGTTACTACCATACCGCAGCCGGTATGGAAAAGCATTACAACGTGTCCCTCTATACCGAGTAAGAACTGGTTCACTGTTGAGAAAATGCCGCAGCCGACACATGCGCCGTGTCCCGGAGTAATGCGTTCTTTCTTTTTCATTAACTTTCTTAGGTTAACACCGGAAACTTTTACTTTTCCGTCTTCACCCATTTCCGTTTTTATTTCGCTTGACTGCTCTTCGATTGTTAGAGGTGGTAAACCTTCAACGAGTTTTCCGTTTTCAGCAGCGTGTCCGCCGAAATACTCAAAACGGGAAACGTCTTTTCCGTCAAGAGCGTCAATACCTACTTGCATAATTTCAAGCGCTGTGTTTAAAGGAGTAGGTTTACCGCTTAAACCGTAAACACGTGAGATTACTTTCGCATCTATTCCGTTATCGTTAAACGTTGCTTTTAGTTCAGTTGACAAATTACCGCCTAAGGTTGAGTAAGTGTCCTGCCTGTCAAGAGAAACAACGATTTTTGCGTTTTTAAACGTTTCAACGAGTTCTTTTTCCGGCCATGGGCGGATTGACATAATTCCTGCAACGCCGACTTTATGTCCTTGCTCGCGTAATTTATCACACGCTTCCGTGTATGTAGGAATTACGCTACCTGCAGCGAAAATTATTATATCCGCATCTTCGGTTTTATAAGTTAAAAGTTTGTTGTATTCTCTGCCTGTTAATTTTCCGTATTCTTTAAATACATCATCAACAACGTCTTTTGCGTTTTCCATTGCTTCCTGCAATTGAACACGGTTGTTTAAGAAATCCGGCTCGTTCATGTAAGCCCCGATTGTTATGGGCTTTTTAGTGTCAACCGCAGTATAAGGTGCCTTTTTAGGACCTAAGAATTTCTGAACGTCCTCGTTTTTTTCAAAAACGTTAACTTTTCTAACCTGATGGCTTACGAAAAATCCGTCAAATGAAACAATAACGGGAAGTTGAACTTTTTCGTTTTCGGCAATTTTTAAAGCAAGAATGTTTAAATCGTAAACTTCCTGTGCATCTTTTGCCATTAAAATAATCCATCCCGAGTTTAATGCCATCATTACGTCCGAATGGTCACATTTAATACTTAAAGGTCCGGAAACCGTTCTATTTACAACGTTTAATACCATAGGAAAACGCGTTCCCGCTTGAACGGGTAGCTGTTCCATTGCGTATAATAATCCGTTTGCGCTAGTTGCGTTTAAAACTCTAGCTCCTGCAATTGCTGCACCGTAACAAATTCCCGCGGCACCGTGTTCCCCGTCGCCCGGTATCATGTTTACGGTGTGTTTGCCTTCTGCTTTTAAATAGTCTAAATATTCCGCAATTTGCGTTGATGGTGTTATGGGGAAATATCCCATAACGTGGTAATTAATTTGGCTTGCCGCGATTGCCGCAAGCTCATTACCGCTTTCTACAATAGTTTTTTGATTTGCTTTTGGTTTTATATTAGTAGCCATAATTTACTCCTGTTTTTTCGTTAATGTGTTATAAAACTTCCTGCTTATATCTTTTTAAGTTCAGGATATTTTTTAACAGTGAGTTTAGATACATCGTGTTCGGATTCAAACGCTTTTTCAATTGCGTTAAACGGGCAAGCGTCAACGCATTTTAAACATCCTTTACAAAAATCATAATCAATGCCTTTTAAGAACATATTGGTTTTGCCGTCTTTAGTTTCTTCTTCCCAAACAAAACAAATATCCGGACATATTAAGTCGCACTGGGCACAGTGTTTGCATTTATCTTCAAGCCATAAAGGTATCAAACCTACACGGTTAGAAGATAAGTTTTTAGCTGCGTTATTGCCGCGAACAGGTAGAATACCGCCCATGGGCTGGGAAGCATAACCTACGCGTGATTCTTTTTCTTCGTAAGGGATAAAAGGAAAACTGCTGTCCGGTTTGAACTCCTCAATAACGAGTTCGTTCCCGCCCCGTTCAAAACCCCTTATATTCGGTTCAACGAGATGCGGGTATTTTGCTTCAAAAGTATTTCTAATAACTTTTTTTACTTTATCTTTATTTATAAATCCGGCAGCTTCCGCAATCGCGCCTAACATTATTGTGTTGACCTTGACCTTTTCTTTTAAAGAAATTTTAATAGCGTCAACGCAGCAAACCGTACCGCCGTGAAGCTTGAGTTTCTTTCTCATCTCTTCAGGGGTTTTGCTAGTATTCACAACGACTTTTGCGTTAGGTCTTACTCCCATTGTAACGGGTAGCCATTCGATTAACGTTTCATGGAAAATTACAAGCATGTGAGGTTCGTCAACTGCCTGATTAATGCGTACTTCAGTTTCAGGTTCGCCGAAACGTACATAAGCTTTAACAGGGCTTCCTTTTTTTTCAGAGCCGTAACTTGCAAATGCAGCACCGTTATACCCCATACCTATCATTCCGGCATCAGCAAGCATCTTGCCTGCAAGGTTAGCGCCAAGTCCGCCTATAGATTCCATTCTGATTTCGTAAAAATTCAATTCATTAGTTTGTGGTAACGTATTTTTTGACACGTTTTACCTCCGGTTTTCTATTCCTGTCTATTCAAAAGGTGTGCCAAATTTAATATTTTTGAATTATATTAGCAAATATTTTTTTTTTCAAAAATGCATAAATTATTCAAATATGTATGTTAATGAAAAGTTTCTTATCATATTTTCGAAATTATTGAAACGTATAAATTTTATAATTATTAGAAAAATTAAAGAGGCAGGGTGTAAACATTTTAAGTTTCTAGAGTTTAAAAACAGTAATTGTTTCGTTAAAATAACGCATAATTGCGGGCATTTATGCGTTATTGTAAAACCCGATAAAGTAAATGAATATATTAATGAATTTTTAAAAAATTAACTAAAATTTTATATTTTTGTTTTCGCATTTTTGAAAAATTGATTAAAATGCTATATAATATTAATTATGAAAAATTATAAATGTATTTATAGTGTATTTATATCTGTTTTGATTTTTATAGGGTTTGTCAGGTTTTCTTACGGTGCGCAAGATTTAAAAAAGAAAAAAATAGCAATAACCCCGTTAAAATATGTTAGCGAAAAAAATAAACAAAGATGGGCGTTTTTTAAGAAAAGTTTGGCGCGGAGCATAAGAACTTCTTTGGATGAAAAATTTATCGTTGTTTTTAATGAAAAAAAGCTTTCAAACAACGAGTTAATCAAAAAAGGCTTTACTCATAAAATAACGGGCAGTTACAACGTAATTAACAATAACATTAAAATTTCATTCTCTGTCATACATTTAAAAAAGAATATGCCTATTATTGTTGCAAAAGTATCCGGCTATCCTGATACACGCGTTTTTGATTTAGTGGATAAAATAAGCGCGCAGGTCGCTATGGCAGTAAACCGTCCTGTATTAAACGTTACAGAAATGACGCGTTTGATTGAAATCGATAAACAGGGAAAAATTACTAAAGGCACGGTTGATTTGTCTAACGCGAATTTAAGAGGGCGTGATTTTGAAGGCAGGAATTTATCCGGTAAAAATATAAGTAACTCGGATTTAACCAAAGCAGACCTAGAAGACACTAACCTTTCAAATACAAATTTATCCGGTTCTAAACTAATAGATACGGATATGGAAAACGCAAAATTATTTAAAACGGATTTAACAAACGCTATTTTAAAGCACGCTTTTTTAGAAGATGCACGTTTTAATAAAGCAAAACTAAATAACGCTGATTTGTCTTACGCAAAATTAATTGCCGTTTTAATTAAGTATTCATCTATGGAAAATGTGAAAATTTATAACGCTACTTTTGCTGATTCTTCCATATATAAAACGAATTTATCGGGCGCAAGTATCAAGAAAACGCATTTTGATAGCGCATGGTTAAAATACGTTAATTTTAAAAACGCAAAAATAATTCAATCGGGTTTTAGCGGCGCTACATTAATTAACGTTGATTTTTCTTCGGTAAATCTTACTAATACCACTTTTAGCGGCGCGGAATTAAGTAAAGTAAAATTTGACGGTGCTGATTTAACCGGTGTTTATTTCGGCGGCACGGGATTAAAAAGAACTGACCCTATGTTTAAGAACGCTAAAAACGTTGATAAAGCGCTTTTTGATAAAAAACGTTTCTATTTGGGCTTGGTTTTGGATTTAAACATTACTAGCGGAAACGATGCCAGCGTGATTAACGGAGAAGCAAACTCAACTGTGGCCCCTGCTTTTTCCGTTGCCGGTGCATACTTTTTTAGCGATTTAATGGGAATAAAATTTAATGCCGGAATTATGAATAGCGTTTACAAATCTGAATTCGGAAGCAATACTTACGAATATACACGTAACGCCTTGTATTTAGAGTTAGATTATGCATTACGCGTGAAACGGTTTTGGTTTTGCGCGGGAATATATTTTGGCTATGTTTTCGATGGAAAGGGCGAAACACCTTCAGACAGTGATAAAGCGGAAGGCGTTAATTCCGGTTTATTCGGTTTAAACCTTAATATAACGTACGTTGCAAGAGTATCAAGGGTTCTTTCATGGTATCTCGCAATCGGGTTTAAAAAAGAGCTTACAAAAGCTGTGAGTGATGATTATTTAACAAAATACAACTTGAAAGACGGCAACTATGAGAAAATTACAATATATTTTTCTTTAGGGTTTTTAATCGGCGTATTAGAATAGATAATCATAGATAACGGCTTCATAAAATCAGTTTTCTTTTTTTTAATAATTAGCCCTGTTGTGATTTATTTTATACTAATGTAATTTTAAAATCAAAGTATTGTATATTGTAATTGCTTCTCAACCGACACTTTAAAGTATCGGTTGCATAAAATTTAAAGTATTATATTAGTATAATTATCTTTACTTTAATAAACTGCGAAATTTATCAATAACTGCTAATATTTTAAAATAACTTACAAAAAACGCAAATAATAAATAATACGTTGCATAAAATTTATCAAGCATATATAATATTTATTAAGGTTTTCAAGTTAACATACCGCAAACAATTTAATATTAAACTAAAAATTATTTATGGATATAAATTATGGATGATAATTTTTTAGCCAATGACGTTTTACTTGAAAACAGATACAGGGTTTTATCATTAATCGGGCAGGGCGGGATAAGTAAAACTTATCTTGCAAAAGACGAAGAAAAAGCTGAAGACGTTGTACTAAAAACTCTTGCCTATAATGATATAAAAGACTTCAAACAACTGGAATTATTTGAACGGGAAATTGAAATTCTTAAAAATATTGATTATCCCTTTATCCCGAATTACTATGCTAATTTTAAAACAACGTATGAAAACGAAAAACTTTTCGTCTTAGTTCAGGAATACGTTGACGGTAAAAACCTTTACGAATTAATTCAAGACGGCAGGCATTTTACTGCTTCTGAAATAAGGGACATTTTTAGAAAATTACTTGAAACACTGGTTTACATACACAGGCTAAACCCGCCTATCGTCCACAGGGATATTACACCGAAAAACGTTATACTTACAAAGCATAACGAGGTTTATCTCGTTGACTTCGGAGCAGTAGGACGCATTGTAGATAGTACTATTGCAGCCGCGCGTTCAAATACTTTTGTCGGTACAATCGGATATATGCCGCCGGAACAGCTTTTCGGAAAAGCAACGCCTGCATCGGATTTATACTCTCTTGGCGCAACGATAATATTTTTATTAACGGGAAAACAGCCTGCCGACTTTGAACTTGATAATATGAAAATTGATTTTAAAAAAGAAACTGATATTCCAAAATCATTTGAAGAATTACTCGATGAATTAATCGAACCGGATTATAAAAAACGGATAAGCAACGCAAAAACAGTTCTAAACCGTTTAAGTAACGTAATTATCGTAGGAACAAAAAAAAAGAAACCTTCACAAAATAATGAAACAGTTTTGCAAAAAGATGAGAAGAAAAAAGAAAGTAAAACCCATACCCCTGAAAAATTAAAGTTCAGTACAATTACAGAAAAATTGTATAAAGCCGTTGATGCCCGAGACGTGAGCTATGCAAAGCGTTTAATTAAGAAAGGCGCTGACTGTAAAGCGGTTAACGAAAAAACGGGATTAACGCCTTTACATTTAGTAGCAAAAAACGGTTATGCACGTTTAACGGAAATTTTGCTGGAGCATACCGGTGATGTTGATATAAGGTCAAAAGACGGAAAAACGCCTTTCGTTTTAGCCATGGAAAATAATCATATGGATGTAGCGGTTTTTTTACTCGGCAGCGGTGCGGATATTAACGTGGTTTATCAAGGAAAAACCTTATTACATCAAATGACATATCAGGGATATATTAGTTTAGTGCGTTCATTAATTAAACACGGTATTGATATTAACGCTGTAGATTCGGAAAACAAAACAGCACTTGAATATGCCTATGAAAACGGAAATCAAGAAATAGAAGATTTATTAATAGAAAAAGGTGCGGCAGTTAACGCAAAAACATACGGGAAAGCCCTTCTTTTAAAAGCTATAACAGGCAGAGATGTTGAATACGTTGCTAAACTCGTTGACGAGGGCGCAATGCTTAACGAAAAATTGAGGAACAATGAATATCCCGTTGAAACAGCAATGCTTCATAATATTCCCAAAGAGATTGCAGAAATTTTAGTAAAAGGCGGAGCAAAACTCGATGTCAACGCAAAAAACGGTGATACACTTTTTAATATGGTTGTAAAAAAAGCAAAGCATTTTGTCCCGTTTTTAATTGAAAACGGAGTAAATGTTAACGGTAAAACGAAAAAAGGGGATACACCGTTAATAACGGCTATCAAAGCGGATAAGGTTGACGTTGTAAAAGATATAGTTGATGCGGGCTGTGATTTGGAATTGCCCGGGCAAAACGGTATAACGCCTTTGAAAGCTGCGTATGATAAAGATAGTACTAGGATAATTAAGGTATTAGCAGAAGCCGGCGCAGATTTGAATGCAAGAATTAATCATAAAGCTTTGCTTCATTACGCAGTAATCGAGGAAAAATCCGATATAGCGCGTCTTTTGCTTGAAGCCGAAGCGTATGTAGATATTAAAGAAACACAAGGCGGTAAAACGCCTCTTCAACTAGCTTATGAACTGGATTTACATGAAATGAAGGATTTATTACATAAGTTCGGTGCAAGCTCTGATTTCGATTTCGCAGTTACAAATAAATTTAAAAATTTATCTCCTCCGCCTAGGAAATTGAGTTTTATTGATAAATACCGCTTGTTAACAAATAGAGTAGCTTCAGATGTAGGGTATATATTTTTATTTGTGATATCATTAAGTTTTCTTTTTCTTTTGGGTTACCGCTGGTTAGGTGTAATAAGTGCGTGGAATCTAAGCGAGAATGCTGTTGCCCACCCTGTTAAATTAGAGCGTACTAATTTTAATGGAGGTTCAAGAGCAAAATATATAGTGTATTACGTTTTTAATGCGCATGACGAAAACGTTTATTCAGGCTATTCTTATATATCCTATAAACAATATAAAGAGTTTTTTACCCGTTACAGAAATTGGAAATTAAAAAATAATATGGTGGTACAATACTCAAAAAGTAACCCTGCAATTTCCCGGTTAAAGGATTCATGGTTTACGAATTTCGGTAATTATTTTCCTTTGATTGTTTTATTATTTCTCGGTTTAATGATTTTTGCTCTAATGAAATCAATGTTCAATTTTAAAAATTTTGAAATACTTAAAATATTAAAAAAGGGAAAAGTTGCGGATGGCAAAATTACCGATAAAACGAGTTTAGGTAGTATCTCATATTATAATTATGAGTTTTTCGATGACAAGAAAAGAAAAAATATGGGTATATTTGAAGGGGACAAAAAATATGCTAAGAACGGAGATATTGTGCCTGTACTTTATTTACCCGGTAAATCATATAAAAACGTTTGTCTGAAAAGTTTTGACTGTGCAAAAGCAAAACTTAATTATAAAGATTTGGATTTAGTCTTTAAACCTGGCTTGAATAAAAGCTATATTTTTTCGGCAATATTTTTCGCTGTAATGTTGTTTTTTGCTTTTCTCTACCTTAATAATCTATTTTCAAAAGTATTTACAGGGTATTCTGCAATTAATGTAAGAGACCGCAGGGACCGCACTTTACTTATTAATGCAGTAAGGCGCCGGCAAAATAATCTCGTTGGGATATTAATAAAAAACAAAAAGATTGATTTAAACTCAAGGGACAGATACGGCTATTCTGCTTTATATTATTCAACTTATTATTACAATCCGTTCATGGTTAAAGAATTAGTAAAAAACGGTGCTGATATAAATATTAAAGATAAAAAAGGCAGAACTCCTCTCATAGTTGCTATTCAACGCAGGAACTTTAACGCTGTAAAATTGCTTACCGGGCTCGGTGCTAATATTAACTTAGGAGACAACCGGAACATAACGCCTTTGATGTGGGCATTTTACAAACGCAAAGCATATCTTTATAATTATTTATTAGAAAAAGGTGCAAGAATAAATCAAAAAAATCAATTCGGCCAGTCAGTTTTAATGTATGCCTTTTCTACGAATAAACCCGAAGTAATACAGCGTTTAATAGATAAAGGCGCGGATATACACGCTAGAAATAATAAAGGGGAAACTTGCTTAATAAAACTTCTTAGAACCCGCGTCCATTATTATAATCATAGAAAAGTTATTCACATTTTGATTAAAAGCGGTGCAAACGTAAACGCAAAAGACAAAAAAGGTATGACAGCTTTAATGTATGCAGCGAGAAGGTCGAGTGGAACGGTGCGGGTTATATTGCAATATCCCGTTAACCTCGATGTACAGGATAACGAGGGCAAGACAGCTTTAATGCACGCGGCAATTAAAGAGCGGTATTATTACTGCTTAAGGGCGTTGCTTGAAAAAGGCGCAAAAGTAAATATTAAAGATAATGAAGGCAAAACTGCTCTCATGTATGCAGCGGGAAAAGTGAAATCCACAAGCGTTAGATTGCTTTTGGAAAAAGGCGCGGATAAAACAATCAAAGATAAATCCGGACAAACAGCCCTGAACTACGCTAAATTGCGTAACTATAATCAACGGGTTATAAAATTACTAACAGGGGAGTGAGATTTTTTGATATTGATTTTTTTGTCAGTAACTAGAATAGGTATTTAGGAATTAATGATAATGCGGAAGCTTAAATTATATTTGGATACTTCTGTTTGGAATTTTGTTTTTGCTAATGATGCACCTGAAAAAAAAGAAATTACTGTTAGCTTTTTTGAAAATATACAATTGTATGATATTTATATATCTGAGATTGTTTTAGATGAAATAGAAAAAGCGCCGAAAGCAAAAAGGATTTTACTTGAAGATTTGATTAATAAATATGAACCAAAAGTATTGGATATTATTCCCGAAATACCTGAATTGGCTGTAAAATATATTGAAAATAAAATTTTACCTGAAAAAGAAATAAATGACGCGCTGCATATTGCGGCTTGTGTTTTATATGAAATTGATATATTATTAACGTGGAATTATAAACATTTGGCAAATGTATTGAAAAAACGTAAAGTTAATAGTATAAATATAAAAGAGGGTTTTACTAAAACTTTGGATATAATAACCCCGATTGAGGTGAGTTATAATGATTAAACATAAATTCCCCAAATCTTTGACTGAAACATGGAAATGGAAAAATAAAGTATACAATATGATAAAAGACTCTGACAATATTGAAAAGTATTTTGAAGAAAATACAAAAGACGTTATCAGCCGCTTAGGTTTGGAAATTGTATCTTATAATAAAAAAGTTTAAAGATAAAGCCGGACAAACAGCCCTGAACTATGCGAAATTGCGTAACTATAATCAACGGGTTATAAAATTATTAACAGGGGAATAAAAAATCTAATAACGCGTTTTCTTCGTTTATTTGAGGTATTAAAACGCGTTAACTGAATTTACATTTAAATTTTTGTAAATATAATTTAATCAGAATTTTCAGGAATAGCTACTCCTGTTTTCTCCTTATCATTCGATACCGGGTTTTGAACTTTAAATTTTCCCACCAATGAGTGCAAATCTCCTATCTTTGTAACGCTTTGCTTTGTAACATTTTTTACCTGTGAAAACGTTTCTTTTACTTTATCCGTGTTAAAAGTTAGCTGTTGAGTTGACTGTGAAACCGTTCTTGAGTTTTCTTCTAACTGCGTAATCGTTCCTATAATTTCACGGCTGCCTGTTTTTTGTTCTCTGATTGCGTTTTTAACGTGCTCGGTTATCTGGACAAGGGATGTCATGGAGTTTAGTATTTCTTTTGCTGCAATGCTTTGTTCGTTCATAGCGGATGAAATTTCTGTGTTAATATTGAGTGTTTCTTCCACATCCGTTAATATTTTGGAAAGTCCCTGATTTGCCGTTGTAGCGAGATTGACTGTATTAGAAATTTTATCCGCGTTTTCTTTGATAAGACCTGTTATTTCTTTTGCGCTTGATGCGGAATTTTCAGCAAGTTTTCTAATTTCATCAGCAACGACAGCAAAACCTTTACCGTATTCCCCTGCATGTGCGGCCTCGATTGCGGCATTCATAGCAAGAAGGTTAGTTTGTTCAGCTATCCCTGAAATAATTTCCACTATATCAGCCATTTGTGTGCCGGATTCTTCAATTTCAGTAATGGCCTCAATAGAACGCTTAATCGTATCACCGCCCTCCCGCGCAACATTAGTTAACGCGTTGCTTATATCGTATGCTTTTTTAGCGGTTTGAGCAACGTTATTTATATTTGCAGCCATTTCTTCAACCGCACTTGAGGACTCTTCTACTGCGCTTGATTGCTGTTCTATGTTTGAGGCAATTGATTCTATATTACTTACCATTTGCGTTATGGTTGTTGATGTAGTGTCAACGAATTCGTTTTGCTGTTCAATATTTGTTTCAATTTTTTTTATGTCTTCAAGCATAGTATCGATTACATCCGATGAAATGCTAATCTGGGAGTTAAGGGAAAAGCTGTCATCAGTAATTTCCATTGTTAAGTATTTTACTTTGTAAACAATATCATGAATATTTTTAATGAAATCATCGAAATTGTTTCCAAGCTTGCCTATTTCGTCATCCCTTTCAAGCCCTATGCGTTTGGTTAAGTCTCCTTCTCCCGAAGCAACGTCATTAACCATTGTTAAAATATTTTTAAGGGGTTTTGATATTGAAATTTGAATATAAATAGAAAAAGCAAGGGAAAAAATTAAAACTAATATGCCAATAATAATAATGAACTTTTGCATAAACATAAATTTATTGTCAAGGAGCGATATGCCGCTTTTTACTCTTTTGGCAATGTGTTCGCGGTATTTATGTAATAGTTTTCTGAATTTAGAAAGTGCTGGGATTAAAGATTTTTTGTAAAATTCTATTGCTTGTTCTTTTTCATCACTTTTTAGCAATTTAATTGTTTTTGCCCCGGCTAGATGTATATTCATGTGCGGCTGTTCCATTTTTAAGAAAATTTCATATTCCTCATCGTCTTTAAAAGCGTTTCTATCTAGGGAATAATACCATTTCCCAAAATTACATATTTTGTAATTAAGCTGTCCTGTAAATTCAGTTCCAAGAATAATGGCATTATGTAATTTTGCGCTCCATGCAAGGTGGTCCCGTTCTATTGAAAGTAAGAAATATTTTTTCCTACGCAGAGCATCAATCTTACGATAAGCGCTAATGTTTTGCGTTGTCATTATTACACTTCCGCCGATTCCTCCGATTAAGAACAACGAGATAAGTATACTGTTTAACCGCATTTTAGTTTTTATGGTAAGTTTCATAAAATATTTCCCCAATAACTATTTTAATTATTATTTTAACATTTAGCGTAAAAAAATAAACGTTTTTTTTGCTTATCAAAAAAAAACATATTAAATAATTAACTATAAATTAAATTTGTAGATAGTTAATCTGAAAACAAGCATTTGGCATTAAGTATACTTAGGTTTTGCATTTT
>CAYUYT010000043.1:0-20520 GCA_964449345.1 uncultured Spirochaetia bacterium
GTTCAAGGTTTACCTTTGCATAAGTTATATCAGCAATGCAAAGAAAAACTGTTTGCGCGGCAATACCACCTATAGCGTTACTAATTGCAAGTTCGGGATGATTATTTAAGGCGGCAGACACAGATGTAACGATACCCGGCAGGGAGGTTATCCCGCCTAATAAAACTGCGCCGAATAAAGCTTCACCGATACCCGTTATATCTGCCAGGATATTTGCTGTTTTAGTTAAAATCGTACCGCTAATGGCAATAACAGTTGCACAAATTATTAGAATTATTATTGCAAAAATTAAATTCATCTCAACGTAATTATAAACCGCAGAGAACGGGAAAGCAAAGGCTTTGCCTTAAATTAAAAGCAAACTATAAAATAATAACATTATAAGTAACCTCAAAAACTAGCTTTATTGAGTGTTCTTATCACTTAAAACCGAATTTTAAGTTTTTATTTACTTTCTTTTAAAATTTTTCTTGATTTTTTTCCGGCCAAGTCCTTTTTTTATGCGTTTTAGGCCAGGTAAATCTATCAATAGAATGCACTTGCAATTTATTTCCAAAATAAAGCATGGGACGCGTGGCGGCTTTATTTTAAAATAAATTTTTCGTTTTTTATAAGTGTTCGCAAAAATCAAACTTTTATCTTTATGCTCCCTGAGTTTTTAGAGATTCCTATAAATATATTATCATCTAATTTAAAAAAAAATCACTAAACTCATAGAATTTTGTTATTTATTGCCAAAAATAAATTTAAAATATTATATTGTATTATAACAAGTGAGTGTTAGTTTTAATATTTTTCAATTGCCAAGTAGAATATTGAAATGTGACAAAGCCACCTGTTATCAAGACTACATGGACACTTAAAGTACCGGGACTGTTTCGAAATTATTATTCATAATAGACAACGCATTGTTGGCCATTATGAATGAAATAAAGCGACCCCGTTTAAGTAAAATAAGGAAAATTTATTTAATTTGTAATTTACACTCAAACAGGGAGTTAAAATGAAAAATATATTTAGGATCCGGTATAACTTAACCCTAACCAGGTTATGCCTTCTTCTATTCGTTTTCTTTTTTGCAAGCGGAACAACGTGTATTTCACCTGGATTAAGCAGCGGGGGTAAAATCGTTTTTACCGGTGTAATTGGTCCTGATGAACAAACTATTTTTACTTTAAATACAGCCGGTGAAAACATTTATCAATATTTCCCCGCTGATCATGAATTTTATGAATATGTTTCATTCTCATCAGACGGAAGCAAAATTATTTTTACTTATAAAAAGACAGCAATAGAAAACAGTATATATATAATGAATGCTGACGGTACAAACAAAAAATCATTAATTAGCAATACATCTAACGAGTTTAATAGCCCTACATTTAGCCCTGACGGAAGTAAAGTATACTTTGCAGCGGAGCTTGATTCTAATTATGAAATTTATTCTATAAATGCTGATGGAACTGAGTTAAAACAAATTACTAAAAACAGCAAAGATGATTTCTCTGTTAGCGTTTCCCCTGACGGAAGTAAAATAGTTGTTTCCAGGAAAATTGATAACGATAATTATTCAATTATCATAATGGATTCAAACGGCAACAACGAAAAAGTAATATGCACAATGCCGGGTAGAAACCAACACCCTTCTTTTTCTCCGGACGGTAAAAAAATTGTTTTCAGTAGTGATGAGAACGGATCTGATGATGAAATATTTATAATGGATATTAACGGCAGTAACATAAAAAAATTAACTAACAATGCAGTAGAGGATGATAATCCTTCCTTTTCTCCGGACGGAAATAAAATCGTATTTGTAAAAAAAATAGCAGGAATACATCAAATTTGTACTATGAACACGGACGGCAGCGGAATAAAACAACTAACTTATAGAGGAGAAAATAACGAATCCCCTTGTTTCGCAGGCAAACCGCGTTAATTTGCGTTAAATAGTGAAAATTACTTTTAACAAAGCCGGGATTATCATTTTTGCACCAAAACTTAATTCTAGATCAACGAAAAAATTTAACTCCAATCTTCCAATTTCAATTCAGTAAATCTTTGAAAATGCTTTATATTTCCCGTTATAAGTTTATCCGTTTTCTCTATTGCCGTTGCCGCAATAAATATATCTGCATCCGTTAAAATAATTGCGCGGGATGATAAATCCGCTTTCAATTCACCGAACTTTTTACAAATATTAAAATCTGAGTGAAAAACTATCATTGATAACAATAATTGTTCGATTAATGAATTATTTTTTGCTTTGTTACCGGATATACCCGAACCGTAATACAACTCAGCAATACTTATAAAAGATAAACCTACATTATCATCAACGGCTTTTCTTCTTTCTATAACTTTTTCATTACCCCTTAATATTTCAATGCATATATCAGTATCGAGTAAAATCATAAATTAATCTTTCTGCCCGTTGTTCTGTTACCGTAAATATCTTTAATTATTTCAGTAGTCTCCCTGCTATCCTCCCATTTTCCGCAGAGGTTTTCCCAAATATTAACCTGCGAGTCTTTTGAAATATGCTTGATATCTTTGCAGTAAGATTCAAATTCGTATAAAACTCCTTTTTCTAATATCATAAGGATTTCACTATTAATACTTCTTCTCTCTACCAAGGAAAGGGACTTAATTTTTTCAAAAATTCCATCGGGTATATTTCTAACTGTAATATTCGCCATGGTTACATTATAGTTTCACTTTAAAACTTTGTCAATAGATTGCAAATGAAAATTAAGAAGTATTTAGCTTATACTCATCATAAAGTAATTATAAAGCGTGCAGAACGGGAAAACAAGGACCGCGCCCGCTGAACTTTACCGTAATTTTTAAACAAAGCCTTCCACCACCTTACGGGTTTCACGCATAAATGCAGGTTTTCACCGTGTTTGGATTTATAATGCGATGCACTTGGACAGGCGCTAATTAGAAGATAAGTTGAACAAATGCGGCTCATTTCATCAAGCGCGGGTTTTACTAATTTTTCCGGCAGGTGTTCAATAACATCATTACAAAAGCCAATATCAAACGCGTTGTCTTGAAATACGGATAAATCATCTAATGATGCCTGATAAACGTTATAACCTTTTTTCTTTTGCTCCGAAACCGCATAACTGCTTATATCAACACCGGAAACGTCTAAACCGTTCAACGTGAAAAACTCAAGCGCTTTCCCGTTGCCTATTCCCAAATCGATTATTTTTGCGTTTTCGTTGATTGATTTTGCAATTTCAACGGCTTTTTTAGCAAAGCGTTTCCAGTTTGCTTCTTTATAGTTATTTTGCCATAAATAGCTGTATTTTTCGTTTTCTTTTTTAAATTCCTTTTGATTCACGTTTTAAACATAACGGGAAACGCAAAAGTTTTCAAAAATTTTTTCAAGCCGTTAAATATGCAACCCGTTTATTAACTAAATTCCCATACCGAAAACGAAAAATATGCCCACGGGAAGTTCGTTATGCTTTTCTGTATACGTTGTTGAAGTATCATAATCATACTTGATTATGATATGAATATTTTTCATTATCAATAAATGCTTACGATGTTATAGTCTAACGCAAAAAAAATATTTCCCAACAAAAAACATCAATTCCGGTTATTTTTTAATAAAAAATCACAATTAAGTGATTAATGCATTTTTTATTTACATATTTAATTTAGTAGCAAGTAAAGCGGTTCAATATTTTTAACAAAAGAGAAGCTTGTAGGAAATATTTTTGCCTATTCGATTTTTTTATAAATCAATTTATAGCGGAAAAAATATTTCCTTTTTTCAACCTCAATAGTCTCATCATCAACGAGGCGCAGAGTAAAATTACCGTATTCGTTTGAAAGGTGCAGTTTACCGTTTTCAACTTTATACTTAAAAATATAAAGCGTGTGCGTTTCGTGTGCGTCTCTATATTTAACTTTCATTTCCGGTAAAAAATCAAAATACGATACGCATTGTTTATTAACGCAAACGTATTTACCCGAAAGGCTTTTTTGCCCCCGGCAATGCACAAAGGAAATAAATATTAGAAGGGTTAGGGCTTTTAATTTCACTTTACACCGCTTATTAATTTAATGTACTTATCGGTTTTAAATGAAAAACAATTATTCTAAAGTCGATTTTAGTTTAAATTTTCTGCCTTGTTTAAATCATCCTGAGCTTTTTTATCCATACCTAAAGCTTTATAAATCTTAGAGCGGATTTTATAAGCAAGGGCAACGTCATTTTTTTTCTCTATGAAAACGTTTATATCTGCAAGGGCTTTTTTATAATTTTGCAATCTTAAATGGGAAACCGCCCTGTAAAAAACGGATTTTAAATGCTCCGGCGCATTTTTAAGTATTATTGTAAAGTATAAAATTGCTTTTTTATATGTTTTCGTTCTGTAATGCGTTATTGCTATGCTGTAAACATAGCCTAAATTACTCGGTTTTAATTTTTGGGCATTTTTAAAATCCTTTAATGCCTCATCGTATTTTTGCATTTTAAAATACGTTACGCCTCTGTTGTAATAAGCAGAGTCGTTTTTAGGGTTTAATTCAACCGAACGGTTAAAATTATTTATAGCCTTGTCCATGTTTTTTACTTTAACGTAAAGCATAGCCAGTTCAAAATAAATATTAAAATTTTCCGGGTTTGAAAGCACTGCCCTTTTTAAATACTTTTCTGCATTTGCGTAACGCTTAGTTTTAACGTAATACATGCCCATTCCGAAATTAGCGACCCAATGATTTTCATTAATCATGAGTGCTTTCCTGTAATCTTCTGCCGCCCTTTGCATTTTCCCCTTTACATGATAAGTATAACCGCGATAAGCATAACTGATGTAATCTTTCGGGTTTATTTCGATTGCTTTATTAAAACTCTCACGTGCCTTTTGCGGGTTTTGCAATTTTAAGTAAAGCCCGCCTAAATGCTGATAAACCTCCCACGCATTAGGGTTTAACTCAACAGCGCGTTTATAATCCCTGAGAGCTTTTCTAAACCTGCCTGATTCATGATAATATTTTCCCCGCTCGGAAAATACCGGAAACTTATCCAAATCACTATCAAGCGCGGAGTTTAAATCTTCAATCGCACTATCATACTTTCCAAGGGCTCTGTAAACTTTTGCCCTGAAATAAAAATTCCTTTTATCCGTTTTATCCATATTTATTGATTTATTAATAAACCTAAGGGCATTTTTATACTCCCTTTTATATAAATACAACTCGCCCATTTGCCCGTAAATTTTAGCATCATCGGGTTTTAAACGCTTTGCTTTGTGCAAATCCTTAAAAGCAAGAGCATACTTTTCCTGAATAGCGTAAACGGTAGCGCGGAAAGTAAGAGCCGGCTCAAAATTAGGATTTTTCCGAATAACGCTGTTTATAATCTTCAAAGCACCGCTGATATCACCTTTGATTCCTATAAAATACGCTTTTGACAAACGCCCGTAGATAGAATTAGGAGATAGTTTTAAAATACGCTTCCTTAATTTAATTTTAGCCTGCTTACTGTTCGTTTTATATGCACGGAAAAACAACTCTTTAGCTTTACTATCATTATTCTTTGCAAAAACATTGCCTGCTACCAAAAAAAGAACAAATAAAATACTTAATTTTTTCATATAATATTTAACCTACACTATAATTTCTAAAATAGTATAACACCGCAAAATTATAAATGTCAATTTAATATGCAATAAAAAATAAAATATTACAAATATTTTATTCTTTAGGTATAACGGGAATTTCAACAATTCCACCGCTTTTTTTCCTCTCAATTAACTCCATAAAATACCCTGCGTTATTCTCAAAGTATTTAACAATCTCATCAACTCTGCTAAAATTGCAAACAACGGGCAACACAGGCTTACTTTCATTAATCTGCTTAAAATTAGGGCTCATCTTCGCCGCTACAATAATATCAATATCCCCTAACAGCTTAAGTATACCACCGCGCTTTTTTTCAGCGCCGTGCTTTTGGCTTTCATCAACTTCCTTTTGCGTATTTTCCAAAACACTTACTTTTTCCGTTTTTCCATTTTTAAAAATTTTATACGTTAAAAATTCCTTAGAATCTCCAAAATGCCCCGTACTTAATTCCTGCCCGCTTTTACATCCTAAAACAACGCATAAATCCTGCATACTCTCCTCCGTTTTTAAATAATAATCTAACAAAGTAAAACGCAAAGATAAAGCAAATTTGTATAACATATTAATTAGTTAAAGTATTAATTAGCCTGACTATATACGAAAGTGATTTTAAAATCAAAATATTGTATATTGTAACTGCTTCTCAACCGACGCTTTAAAGCATCGGTTGCATAAAATTTAAAATTTTATTAGTATAACGGAAAACAACAACTTCAATTTTAAACAACTAGAAAAATTGTTCAGAATTTTGAAATCAACGCGGTTAGTGTTATTTTTATCCTAAACACAAAGAATGCCGGGGTATTTTTTTTGCGTAAAATCATAACTAAACTCATAATTCTCGCGCTTACCGTATTATTTACTTTCATTCTATATAACATAATAATCAACGTTATAAATTCGTATAGACCCAAAATATCAATAAGCCGGCACATTAAAAACGAAGCGGATTATATAATCGCAGTAAAGGAATACGCTTTTTTTCCCGTTGTACTTGATAAAATTATCGCACAAAGAAAATTGCGTTACCGGCTTTACAAAAAACCTATAATTGAAACGCTTAAACTCCTTGAAAACGTAAACTACATTTCAGAGAGCGAGCCTTGCGAATACCTCCTTGCCGGGGATATGCGTAAGTTTTACTTCGTTATTAAGTATTCGGGCAATTACGTTAAAAAACGCCTTGCTCTTTTTATAGACGAAACGCATAAAATCCCTGCAAAGGAGTACACCGTAGCTTTAATCCGTGAGAAAGGCCTTATTATCCGCGAAATCTCGCACATTAAAACGTACCCGCGCCCTAAATACGGCGGTTTAACTCCCCCGCCCCGCACACTGCATAAAATTTACGCATACGTTCACTACAACGTTATTTACGTTTCAACTGACCTAAACCACTTAATAGAAACTCTAAAAGCAAAGCCTGTTAAAAACGTTAACGTTGATTTCGGTAAAACGGGTTTGTGGGTTAAGGTTAAGAAATGAGGATAAATTTTAATAGAAATTAATTAATCTTGTCTTCATAATCCGAGTGTTTGCCAATCCAAAACCATATTATGTCATTTTCCGTTTTCGTTGCTAGGGCCCTGTAATCCGAACTAATCCTCGTTGAATAATATTCACCAACTTTTTTAAAATGTAACGATGGATGGTAAGGATTGTTTTTCAATAAATTAAATTTATTATCAGCAAGTTTTTTGATTTTTTTAGGCAGCTTATCATAGTTTTCCCAAAAAGACGGAGTTGAAAAATGTCTCATAGCTCCTTATAATTCCCGTTTTCAAAATCTTTAAGCGCTTGATTTGCAAGGGCATCGAGTTTGCCTGATTTAGCGTCTCTTTCAATTTGTTCATCCCATTTATCCGAATCTAATTCTAAAAACCAATTGCGGAGTTCAGCAAACTCTTTTTCCGATAGCGCTTTGATTTCTTTTTCTAATTTCTGAACTTTTGTCACGGTAAAACCCCTTAATTTGAAAGTATGCACATTAACGCTGACTAAAATTTACAAACTCCTTTTTAATTGTCAAGGTGTTTAATATTCAATTTAAATAAAAACAAAATCGGTTAAAAACGTTAACGTTGATTTCGGTAAAACGGGTTTACGGGTTAAGGTTAAGAAATGAGGGGAAATTTAAAGATACTGAGTTAATACGTTTGTTAAAGCGTTACTCTTTTGCGTTCTGTAAATATAGTAATCTGAATCAATAGTGGCTATTTGAATAATTCCCGTTATTTCAGAAACCACTATTAAAGATGAATCAGCTAAATCCATAGGAACGTTTGAATATTTTTTTGTTAAACTTATAATTCTTTCAAGATGCCGGTACTCTAAATTAACGATATCAACCGCCCCTGAATTCAGCCAATATAAAAAATCGATTTGAACATTCACATTGAAATTTAATAGATGAGCTGTTTCTGTAATAACAGTCCAAGTAGAAATTAAATTTCCATTAAAGGTTTTCAAAAAATCAACAAGCATATTATGATACTTGTCGTTTCTATCAAAAAGCGCGATTAAAGGTCCCGCATCAACGAGAATGTTTTTCATTCAACTTGTCTTTCAAAATTTTTTTATAATCAGTAGATAAATTACTCTTTCCGCTACCATAACGCCCGAATAAATCTTTTCCAAGTTCATAAGGCGTTCTTTTATCTAAATGTTTTTCAAAGTATATAGTTAACGCATTTTTAACAATATCAGATTTAGAAATTTTCACCTGCTCTGATAGTTTTTTTAATTTATTTTCCAACTCTTCAGGTAAACGTACAGAAATCATATACCATCTCCTATGTAATACATAGTGTAATACAAAATTTTCTTCTTGTCAAGGAGCAAACAAAAAAGATTAATCTGTTAGATAAGAATTCTCAGCATTATTAACTTCTAGTTTTAATGCTTGAATTTGTGCCCTACACCCTGACTTAGATTCAAAACCTTCACCTTTTTTTATCCAAAAAGTGGACTAGGTTCAACCGGAATCACTGGCCTTATTTGACCGGAATATGCAATAGGAACGATTTTAGTTATCATATTAAAACTTACCTGCTAATATACTAATAATACTTTAAATTTTATGCAACCGACACTTTAAAGTGTCCCTTGAAAAGCAATTACAATATACAATACTTTGATTTTAAAATCACTTTAGTATAAAGTAATTACAATGTAATACTAAAGGTTTCTTATAATAAACTCAATAATACTTAATCAACATAGATACAGTGCTTTTAATCTCATTTATTTTTTCGTTGTTTGTAAACAAATTTTACTTTTCATAAACCTTTTACATTGTTTTTAAGAAAACAAACAGTTTTGCATTTTGTTTATTATATAAAAGTTTTTATTTTTAAATATCAAAATGTTCTTGACAATTTAAAATTAATAGATATGATTAAACATATAAGTTTTTATATATAATGTCTATCTAAATTGTTAAATTAGGATTAACTATGCTTTTATCTGAATACATTACACCGGATAGTATTAAAATTGGCCTTGAAGCCGAAGACAAAGAAGAAGTTTTCGAAGAACTCATCGACCTAATGGTTAACGCGAACAACATTTCCAATAGAAAGCCGCTACTTGACGCTATCAGGGAAAGGGAAACAAAAGGCACAACTGGGATAGGCAACGGAATTGCAATACCCCATGCAAAAAGCGGAATAATTGAACAATCATACGTTGTTCTTGGAATTTCCGAAATTGGCATTGACTATCAGGCAAAGGATGACGAGCCGGTTTTTATCGTTTTTATGATGGTTACTCAGGAAAGCAACCCCAACGAACATTTACAAATCCTTCAAAAAATTGCCAAGCTCACCAAAGACGAAAACGCTGTTGAAAAATTAAAAGATGCAACAAGCGCAAAAGAAGCGCATAAAATCATGGCCGACTTTGAAGAGCAAGAGGTGTAATTTATGAAATCAAAGCCCCTCGTTGAAAACGTTTTAAAAGACATGGTCAAAATAGAAGAAAAGGCAAACAATATAATCAACCAAGGGGAAAAGCAGACATCCGAAATTTTACAAAAAGCCAATCAGGAAGCAAAGGAAATCATAGACGCATCAATTTCGAAAGCGCACTCCGAAGAAAACGAGTTAATTGAAAAATATAAATCCGAAGCAGAGAAAAAAAAACAGGACACTGTTAATAAAATTATAAACAAAAACAATGAAATACTTTCAAAAGCGGAAAAAAATAAACACAAAGCATTTGAACAAATAGTAAAATGGCTTAAGAACGAATTATGAGTTTATCGGAAATACACGTTATAAACGCAAAAATACGCGCTATCAAGTCATATATGTTTGAAAATCACCGGCTTTTAAATTTGCTTCAAAGTAAAAACGAAGAGGAAGTTGCAATACACGTTTTCCCCGACCTTTTAATTTCTTCAATAGGCACAAATATTGTACGTGAATTTGAAATTAAAATACACAACGATGCAATGAAAACGTTTAAAAAACTTGTTAAATATTCAAATACATTGCGCCCGTTAATGTTGACGTTAATAAGGCGTTTTGAAATAACTAATCTTAAAAAAATAGTAAAAGCAATAATTTACCCGCGCTACAAAAAAGATGTCCGTTTTCTCGATATTTCCCCGTATTCGTCTTTTCACCCAAAACACGCTGTTAAATGCAAAACATTACAAGAACTCTCGGAATTTCTCGTTAACACGCGGTACAAGAAAATCTTCACAGAGGAAAACTGTAAATCCCAAAACGCGGCATTTACGTTATCTAATAAACTTGATTTGCTTGACTATGAAAATCTTTTTTCTTTACACAGTTTATTCACGGGCAAAGGCAAAACTGCTTATTTACAATTATTAAAAACCGAAGCTAGTTATAAAAATTTATTATGGATACTGCGCTTAAAGTATTATTATGAAGTGCCGTTAGAGGATTTACCTAACTACGTTATATCTCATGATAAATTTAAGTTTGATGAAAAAAAATATGAGGATATGTTTGATGCCAGATACGACGACGAAATTTTAATGGAAATTCCTGCCGAATACAAAAATAGAATTGAAAAAATGTATAGAAAAACGTATAAAAAAGACATAAATTATGAAAAAATCACGTTTAAAGAAATTGAAATGTGTATTCAAAAAATTCTCAAAGAAACCTATTATTTATTTTTGTATAACCGTTATTTAACAGCAGCGCCGATTTTATGTTTTTTCAATTTAAAATTAATTGAAATAACAAACTTAAATTCAATCGTTGAAGGGTTTAGGTTTGAAATGAACAGAGATGAAATAAAATCTCTTCTTATTTAATTTTAAGGGTATTAATTTGTCATCATCAGTAAAAATGAAAAAAATAGACATCCTCGTTTTAGATAAACACGTTAATAAAGTAGTAGCTCTACTTGGATTTGAAAACGCTATTGAATTTATAGCGAGAAAAACTGATGAGGAAAACGGTTACCCTGCCCGCCTTGAATACTCAGAAAAATTCTACGATATAAAAACGCGTTTTACTGAAATTTGCGTTATGATGGATGTACGTTTCACAGAAAACGAATTAGACGGGCAAAAAGAATACTTACTTCATTTAGATGAAATAGAAAAAGAATTAACAAATGTAGAAGATAACGTACTTGAAAACATTAATAGAATAAAATCTCTTGAGGATTCAAAAAGAGAATTGAAGCAAATGTATCAGGAACTCGATTCAATGGGATACCTTAATTTCAACTTGAATGAACTTTCGGGTTTTGATTTTACTTACCTTGTTTACGGAAACATTCCCAAATCAAAAATAAGCGTACTTGAAAAACAAGACACATCGCGTTTCCTGTTTATTCCCATAGGCGATTCAGGAGATTATATATGCGTTGCCAGTAAAAAAGGAAAATGGGCGCTGGAGTCTTTGTTAAAAAAAATCGAGTTCAAGCAGAAAGAAATGGACAGGTTTAAAAATAAAACCGTTGCAGAACTAATTCAGGAAACTCAGGAGAAATTAAACCAAATTACAAGCGAAATCGAACAAATCGAAACGCGTTTTAAAATGTTCGTAGATAATAATCATGATTTATTAATAAAGCTTAAAGTCAGTATTAATATCGAAGAAGATATGTTAGAAGCAACGAAAAAATTCACAAAAACAGGCAGGGTAACGCATATTTCAGGGTGGATTGAAAAAGACAAACTCGATGAAATTACTAAAGAACTCATAAAAATAACGGATAATAAAATCTACATTAACATATTTGAACCCTACGAGCTTCCGGGCTACAAACACGGAGAAATTAAGGTCCCGGTAAAACTAAAACAAAGCAAATTCGTGAGCAATTTTCAGATTCTGGTTAAAAATTACGGCTTGCCTGAATACGGAGAAATCGACCCAACTATAATCGTTGCAATAACGTATATGTTTATGTTCGGTCTAATGTTCGGGGATATAGGGCAGGGTTTTGTGTTCTTTTTAATCGGCGTTTTAATGAAACTTAAAGTAAAACTACTAAAGAGATTTTCACATTTCGGGGTTTTGTTTATGGGTATGGGATTATGCTCCATGCTTTTCGGAACGTTTTACGGTTCATTTTTCGGCAATGAACACGTTTTAAAACCCCTTTTCGTAAGCCCAATGCACGGTTTTATGCGTTTGTTTTTACTTGCCATTGCTTTCGGCGCGGTTTTTATTTCATTCGGAATAATTATAAATATCATAAACTTATTAAACAAACATAAATATTATGAAGCATTGTTTGAAAAAACCGGTTTATTCGGATTGTGGTTTTACTGGGGAAGTTTAACCATAGTTATTCGTACAATGGTTTTTAATAAAGCATTTAGTATAACCGGGCTAGATGTAATTTTCCTAATGTTCTGCCCGTTATTTTTACTCTTTTTAAACGCGCCATTATACTGGTTTATTGAAAAAAAACACGGGCATAGAAACGAAGGCATTGGTTCGGTAATTCTGGAAAGCATTATAGAGTTAATCGAAATTGTGATTTACTATCTAGGCAGTACAGCGAGTTTTATGAGGATGGGGGCTTTAGCCCTTGCACACGCTGCATTATCATTTGCAATTTTCACAATGGCAGGATTGTTAAAGGGAAGCATAACCGGAGAGATATTTGCAATAGTTATTATATTCATAGGAAACGTATTTATTATTGTTTTGGAAGGTCTGGTTGCTTCCATACAAACAATGCGTTTACAGTATTATGAGTTTTTCTCAAAGTTTTTTAGCGGAGAAGGAAAAGGATTTAAACCCTTTAAAATAGAAAAAGTAAAATAAATACATTAATACTTTAAGGAGAAAGTGAAATGTCAAAAAACAAAAAGTTTTTTCTGTATTTACCAATTATACTAATCTTTCTGCTTTCAATGTTTCTCATTGTAAATGCAGTACACGCAGAAAACGAAACAAATGCTTCAGGCAAAAGTGCCGTGCATAAACAGGAAACGAAAAAGAGCTCAAGCTGGGCAAAATACCTTGCTGCTGCTGCTGCCGTTGCTTTTGGTTGTATATCAGCTGGTATTGCAGTAAGTCAGGTAGGTAGCGCGGCAATGGGAGCAATCAGTGAAAAACCTGAATTGTTCGGACGCGCGCTTACTTTTGTAGGCTTATCCGAAGGTATCGCAATATGGGGATTAATTATCGCCATATTAATATTATACGCATAGAATATGAAGTTTTACGTTTTAGCAAATGAAGACATAGTTCTTGGTTTCCGTTACGTAGGAATACCCGGTGAAGCGGTTGAAGAACCGGAAATGGCGAAAGAAGCATTTGAGCGAGCTGTTAATTATCCGGATGCCGGTATTTTAATAATAACGGAAAAAATAGCGCGTTATCTTGATGAAACAATTACTAAATGGGAGCTTGAAAGTTCTTACCCGTTAATTGTTGAAATTCCTGATTTTGACGGACACCTTGACGACCGAAGAACTTTAACCGAAGCAATCAGGGAAGCAGTGGGTATTAATATTTAGCCGTAAGAAGGTGAGTTAAATGAAAATAATAGGCGATGAAGAAAACCTTAAAAACGAAATATTGCAAGACGCAGATAGAAAAAATAAGCAAGCAGTTAAAAAAGCCGGGGTTGAATCTAAAAAAATAATCAAGCAGGCAAATCAAGAAGCAAAGGAAAAATACGATGAGATAAAAAATCACGCTTTGGAGCAGGCAGAAAAAGCAAAGCAAAGAATTTTATCGTCTATTCCTCAGGCTGTTAAAAAGAAAAATATTAAAATGATGAATTCTTTAGTTGACGAGGTTATGGACAATCTTGATGCAAAGTTTTCCGCAATGAATAATAAAGAAATCAAAACCATTGAAATGCGTTTGCTTGAACAAAGCCTTGAAAAACTTGAAAAAGGGGAATATCAAATTAATATTTCCGACAAAAGTTTAATAACGCAAAATGATTTAAAAGAATATGAAATAAAATACAATGTGAAATTAAACTTGAAAAAACATACCGGACAGGATTACGGAGTAATTATATCCGGAAGCGACAATAGAATAGCAATTGACAATACAATAAACGGTAAAATTAAAAGAGATATTGAAGATGTCAGATACATTATTTACGACACACTCTTTTCTGAAATCAAAAAGAAATTGAAAAATACTGAATAAGATAAAAATCTTTTAAAAAGGCACTGATATGGAAGTTAAAGGAAAAATAACGAAAATAAACGGCCCTATTGTGAAAGCTGAAGGGCTAAGGGAAGCGGGAATGCTTGACGTTGTTGAGGTAGGCCAGATCGGTTTAATCGGAGAAATTATTCGTAACGAGGGCAATATTGCAACTATTCAGGTTTACGAAGATAATACGGGAATGAAACCCGGTGAACCCGTAATTTCACATAGAAGGCCATTGTCAGTAGAATTAGGACCCGGCTTAATCGGAAGTATTTACGACGGAATCCAAAGACCGTTAATCGAACTTGAAAAACATTCAGGTCCGTTTATACAAAGAGGGGAAAAAACCTCTGCCTTATCCCGTGATAAAAAATGGCTCTTCACCCCTACTGTCAAAAAAGGAGATAAAGTTAAACCGGGGCAAGTTATCGGCGAGATTCAGGAAACGCAATTAATTAAAACAAAAATTATGGTTCCTCCTGAAATACAAGGCGAAATTACTTTCATCAACAAGGAAAACGAATACAATATCGACCAAGTTATATATAAATTGAAAACAAAAAACGGTGAGGAAAAATTTACGTTAACGCATTTTTGGCCGGTTAGAGCGCCGCGTCCTTACAAAGAAAAACTCGGTATGGAAGCACCTTTAATCACCGGGCTTCGCGTTATTGATACATTCTTTCCAATATCAAAAGGAGGAACTGCCGCAATTCCGGGTGGATTCGGAACGGGGAAAACCATGACACAGCATTCACTTGCGAAGTGGAGCGATGCAGATATAATCGTTTATATCGGTTGCGGGGAGCGGGGCAACGAAATGACTGATGTATTAAACGAATTCCCCAAACTCATTGACCCGAAATCCGGCAGGCCGTTAATGGAACGCACGATTTTAATTGCAAACACTTCTAATATGCCCGTTGCCGCCAGAGAAGTTTCAATATACACGGGCGTTACTATTGCGGAATATTTCCGTGACATGGGCTATGACGTTGCAATTATGGCCGATTCCACATCACGCTGGGCTGAAGCTTTAAGAGAGTTATCAGGCCGATTAGAAGAGATGCCTGCCGAAGAGGGGTTTCCCGCTTATCTTCCTACCCGCCTTGCTGAATTCTATGAACGAGCAAGCCGGGTTGAAACTCTTAACAATAACAACGGCTCTGTTAGCATAATCGGCGCAGTATCCCCTCCGGGGGGTGATTTCTCCGAACCCGTAACCCAGCATACTAAGCGCTTTATCCGTTGTTTTTGGGGTTTATCAAAAGAACTTGCAAACGCTCGGCATTACCCTTCAATCGGATGGATACAATCATACTCGGAATACATTGACGAAGTAAGCGAGTGGTGGCAGGAAAAAAATCCGGGGTGGAGAAAATACAGGGACAATGCAATGGAAATTCTAAACCGTGAAGACCGTTTACAACAAATTGTAAAACTTGTAGGACCAGAAGCCTTACCGGATTCTCAAAAAATTATTTTGCGCATTGCCGAGATGCTGAAAAACGCGTTCATGCAGCAAAACGCGTTTGATGAAGTTGATATGTATGCATCCCCTGACAAACAACTGAGAATGCTTGATATTATAATGAATTTTTATTACCGGACTAAAGAAATGATTGCAAAGGGAATTCCTCTGGTAAAAATAAACAAGATTAAATCAATTCCGCAAATAATGAGAATGCGGTTTGCGGTAGAAAACGAAAAACTTGAAAAATTTGATGGTATAAAGCAAAAAATGACAAAAGAATTAGACGAAATTGAAAGGAGTTCCAAATGAAAGGGCTTGAATATAAAGGCATTGAAACTATTGACGGCCCGATTATCGTTATAAAGGGAATTAAAGACGTTTCTTATGACGAAGTTGTACGTATTCAGGACGACTTAGGAAAAGAACGACTAGGCCGTGTTTTAGAGGTAACTCAAAACGCTGCTGTGGTTCAGGTTTTAGGCAATACCCAGGGTATATCACTCGAAAACACAAAAATAACGTTTTTAGGCCGACCTTTTGAAATCGGTGTTAGCGAGGATTTATTAGGCAGGGTTTTCACCGGATTAGGAGAGCCGCGGGACGGGCTTCCTAAACCTTTCATAAAAAACCGCTTAAACGTAAACGGAATGCCTATTAATCCGTATTCACGCGTTTACCCCAGGGATTTTATTCAAACGGGTATTTCATCAATAGACGGGCTTAATACTTTAATCCGCGGACAAAAACTCCCTATTTTTAGCGGGTCGGGAATGAGCCATAACCAGATTGCCGCGCAAATCGTACGTCAGGCAAAGCTTAAATCAGAAGAAGAATTTGTAATCGTTTTCGCAGCAATGGGCGTTAAGTTCGATGTAGCGCGTTATTTTCTCCAAACTTTTCAGGAATCAGGAGCACTCTCCCGCGTTGTTATGTACCTATCCCTTGCGGATGACCCTTCAATTGAACGTCTAATCACTCCGCGTGCAGCATTAACAGCAGCGGAATATTTAGCTTTTGATAAAGGTATGCACGTTCTCGTTATTCTTACAGACATGACTAACTATTGCGAAGCTGTGCGAGAAGTTTCAACAGTCCGCGGGGAAATACCGTCAAGAAAGGGGTATCCGGGTTACTTATACAGCGACCTTGCCTCACTTTACGAACGCGCAGGACGTATTAACACCTCAGAGGGATCAATAACGCAAATACCAATTCTAACTATGCCGAATGATGATATAACGCACCCCATACCTGATTTAACAGGATACATTACAGAGGGTCAAATCGTACTTGACCGCAATCTGCATCAACGGAACATTTATCCTCCTGTTGCCGGTCTGCCCTCTTTATCGCGTTTAATGAAAGACGGTATCGGCGAGGGAATGACAAGAGATGACCACCCTAGAATTTCATCCCAGTTATTTGCAGCGTATTCATACGTTAAAAACGTGCGCGCACTTGCGAGTGTAATAGGCGAAGAGGAATTATCAGAACTTGATAAAATTTACCTAAAATTCGGTGATGAGTTTGAGAAAAACTTTATAAATCAGGATTTTAATGAAAACCGAGAGATAGAAAAAACACTTGAAATCGGCTGGAAAATGGCATCAATACTTCCGAAAGACGAGCTTTACCGTGTCCGCGAAAAGGACATTAAGAAATACTACGCAAAAGGAGATAAAGATGGCAAATAAGCTTGGTTTATCTCCGACAAAATCCAATTTAATTACCGTAAAAGACACGTTATCCGTTGCTAAAGAGGGTTATGAACTCCTAGAACAAAAACGGGAAATTCTCGTTATGGAATTAATGAAAATGCTTGAAAGGGCAAAGCTTGCGGAAAAAGAGTTAGCTAAAAAACTGAAAAAAGCTTATGAATCCTTAAGAACGTTAATTGTCAAAGAAGGTGCATTACAAGTTAAGGAAACTTCGGTTGGCATTAATTACGATTATTTAATAAAAGAAAAAGTAACGAAAATAATGGGAATCACCCTGCCCTCGGTTAAAATAGACATACCGCATAAAAGTTTGCAGTACAGTTTCGGTAATTCAAGCGTTTTAAGCGATGAGGTTATGATTGAATTCTTAGAAGTTTTAAAAGCCACAGGCAGAATGGCTGAAATTAGAACAGCGATTTGGAGGCTTTCGAGGGAACTAAAAAAAACGCAAAGAAGGGTGAATGCCCTTGATAAATTCGTTATCCCGGACAACGAAGAAACGAAAAAATACATCGAAGACACAATCGAAGAAAAGGACCGGGAAATGTTATTTATACAAAAAATGTTAAAGAAAAAACTAAACAAGGATAAGCGGATATGAAACTCATTAAAAACGCTTTACTCGTTATTTCCGGAACGCAAGCGTCTGTTAATGCTGCGCGCTATGCAATCATGCTTTGCAAAGAAATGGATATTAACCTCTACGTTTTATACGTTATTGATACGGCAACCATAAAAGAGCTTGCAATGTCTAATATTTTCATAGAGGAAGAGTCCAAAGAATACGAAAAATCTCTTGAAATGGACGGGGAAAAATACCTTAATATGATTGAAGAAATGGCAAAGGATAAAAAACAAAAAATAACCAAACTTTTGCGCAAGGGTATGATTTCAACGGAGATAATAACTGCTACCAACGACAACAAAATCGACCTTATCATACTAGGGGAATGGCAGGAATCCAAATCCCGGCGCGATCTTATAAGCATGGAATCACGTTACGTATTAGCAAACGCAGAAGTATCCGTTCTCGTTGTAAAAGAAGGCGATTTAGAAAGAACGTTTAAAAAATTTTAAAGTAATTATTGAAAAAATATTTTGCTGCGGAATAGAAAGCAGGTAATTTTCCGTCTTTTTCTCTATTAAAATAGCTTTCAAGATAATTATTAAACTCGTCATCAGAAAAACCATTCTGCGTTTTTAAAAGCTGATTCATTACAGCTTTCCTTTGCTCTTGTAAATTATATTTATTCAAACCGAGTTTTTCAATCGTAAGATGTGCCCGCTCTTGTTTTAAACCGTTATCCTGTACAGGTAATATTTCACCACTACCTGTAAAACGGAAATATCCCGAACAATCTTTCATTAACGGCATCACCATTTTCTCATCATACCAGCTAAGCTTTAAATATCCGCAAGTTAAGTTTGCTTTATTTGAACTACGGTTAGAATCACTTTTTGCCTTACAACTGCAAAGTAAATTATTATAATAAAACATTAAATGTGAAAAACGGCTTTTCGGTTTTAAGTGTTCAACATGAGAATTTTGATTATTTACGCGTTTTTCACAATAACAACAAATATACCCTTGCTCTTTAAGTAAAGACATTTTCACTTCTTGTTTTATTTCATCTCCGAAATTTCCCCAATTTACGTTACTATTTCTTCTTTTCCATTCCTTAAAGCCTTCAGGTTCTTCCCACTTTTGAATGTAATTCACTTGCCGAGAATCTCCTTGCGTTTCATTAAAGCATCAGCCGTAACAAAATCAGGCTCGTCCGTACCAATTAATTCTTCAAGCTCTTCTCTTAAATCTTGTGCTTGTTCTAATTTGCCTTCATCAATCAACGAAAAATACTTGTTTAACTTCTCGGTTATTTCTTTAGGACGATGCGGCGCATCTAAAACGAGTTCAAGTATGTAATTAGTATCCTTGCCGTATGCTTCATCAGGGTACGTAGCAATTATTTTTCCCTCTTCTTGTTCTAAAATAATAACTGATTCCCGATTAACGTGGCTTATAATTTGCGGGGAATGCGTAGTAACGATAAACTGCACATTAGGAAAAATTTTCTCAAGTCCCGGTATTATCATATGTTGCCATGAAGGATGCAAATGCAGTTCAATTTCATCTATCAAAACCACTCCGTATCCATTTAACGCGTTTTCACTTTCAGGATTAGAAATAGCAAGACGCCTTGCAATGTCGCCTATCATAGCTATAACGCCTTTTTCGCCGTCAGAAAGCTGATTCAAGTTTAATTCTTGCTCACCTTTTAATAAAGTAAGGCGCACTTCCGGTGTACGTTTAACGCGTAAATTAGTAAACTCAGGTAGAAAACCCGTTATTGCTTTTCTCACTGCTTCTAATTGCGGATGCCGATAGCCGTTGTCTTCGTTTAACCGTTTTTCATTTTCTATTTCTTCTGTTTCCTTGAACCAATGGAAAAATTCTTTATAATAATTCTTTTGTTTTTCTATATTATTATCAACTGTAGGTTTATTAAAAAAAATATCTTTTACAGTTCTATTAATACGAAAGTATCTATAAAAAGGGATACACATAAAGGAATTTTTCATATAGCTTTTAACACTAGAAAAATCGCCTTTTTTAAATTCAATTTTTTTATGAATCTTTTTAATTAAACCGCCATAAAAATCCCTTTCTTCTTTTGCTTTTTTTAAAAATAATTTAAAAAATATTTCAACCACATTATTGTAATTATTTATATCCAAATCATTGAGATAAGGACGGTCAGATAGTATTTCTGAAAAAATCGTAAAATTCTCATTTGTCCAAATACGATGCATAGTTTCTAAATAATAGTAATACATCAAAATGTCAATACAATCCAGAATACTCGTTTTTCCTGAACCGTTTTTCCCTACAAGAACAACAGTATTAACGTTCTCGGGAAAGTCTAACGTAAGCTCTTTTATACCGCGGAAATTCTTTATATCTAACTGTCTAATCCTCGAAATTTAAACCTAAAGTTTTATTTTTAATATCGGTTATACTAATAATACTTAAAATTTTATGCAACCGACACTTTAAAGTGTCGGTTGA
>CAYUYT010000044.1:0-20473 GCA_964449345.1 uncultured Spirochaetia bacterium
ATTTTATTTTATATTACCAATTTTGTAAATTTACAAATTTTAAAACTTGCACTCACAAAAGGGGAGTGCAAATTTAAAATTAGGTAAAAATTCGATTTACTGAAAATCCAAACAAAAATATACTTTCAAAGGGTCCACATTGGGGACTGCCACTCTATTTAATAACTGTTTTCATAAATTGAAAATTTATTTTTATTTAGAAATTCACGTAATTGCACAGTTTTTAAAGACTGTGCTTACGCCATTTACTAAAATTGATTTATGTTTATTCGGGTTTATTGCAACATATTATCCGAAAACTTTAACTAGCAATTTTGTTACTCTTGCTGCCGGGTTTTTTCGAATTTTCTTCTCTTCTTTTGCAAGCATTGTGAATAAACCGTCAAGAGCTTTATTCGTTGTCCATACATCCAAATCATAACGAGCTTTTTTTAAACCAAGAAACCGCATTCTAGCTGCATATCTGTTGTATTTGCCAATGCAGTATTTATACACTTTCGTTGCTCCGACTGCATCGAGAGCGCGTTTAATTATAGGGTGAAAAAGGCGGTAAAGTGCCGGGCGGGTTTTGCGTTCAAAATAACGCGTTGCCGCATCGTCATTTCCTGCGAGAATATTTTTAGCATCGCGTATTGACATTTTTAAAATTGCGCGTATAAATATTCTTACGGCTTTTTTTGAAGCTCGTTCTGCCGCTCTATTCATTTTTAGGAGCAAATCGTTAACATAACGGCTTAAACCGATTTTTTTCGCAACGCGGGCAACTTTGCGCATTGACGGAGGGAGGGGGATTCGAATGAGCCGATTTCCATAATATCCGTTTCTTCTGCTGACTTTGCCAACTGCTTTTTTAGTTCCGATTCTAAGCGCTTCTTTTAATCCCTTTATTATGGTCTTTGTGCTTAGCTGTTTTTTGCTGTTTCTTCTGGTTAATTTTTTAAAACTTCTTTTTAAGTTAAAAGCCGTACTGTTGTATTGTGTGCCTATTAACAACGTAAAAACAATTATAATTACACTAATTTTTTTCATTTATGTCTCCTGATAAACATTTTATAGATGTTAACACGGGTTTGTATAAACCGCAATTTTATTTTATGCTTTTTTTAATTAAGATGGCCATAAATTCCAGTTTTCAATAAATTCTTCCTGTTCACGCGTTTCAATAGCTGAAATTTTATATCTATTTCTAACAATTTTAACGCTTTTTTCACCGGAAAGTTCTCTGTCTCTAAAACGCAAGTATAATGCCCCTAAAGTGCCCGTTCTTCCTTGACCTGCTCCGCAATGTATTAGAACTTTTTTACCTTGTAAATGAATTTTTTCATGAATGGTTTTAAGCAGGGAATAAACGTCTTTTTGATTTGGAGTTGAAAAATCAGGAAATTCAAGCGATAAATGTTCCATGTCGAAATCGTCTAAGTTCATTGAAGCAAATTCTTTTTCTTCGTAGTTATCAGGATCGTACAAAGACACGATTACGTTGAATCCGGCTTTTTTAATTTTTTCAAGATCATCTTTTAATTCGTTGTTTTTCCCCGGCCTGTGCATTCCGGCTAATTTATTATTTATAATATAACGAAACAAATTCTTGTCCCCATATTTAATTTACATTCTTATTATATATTTAATACACTTAAAGTCAACAAATGTTTTATTATTTTTATTAAATATTATTTTTACGGCAAGGTAAATCTTGAATTTATATAAATAGAATAAGTGTTGTAATACGTTCCGCCTGCTATCTCATTTACGTTGTTGTTATTTGAAAACTCATTATATTTAAATATAAAATCGATAGTAATTTTAATATCGTTAGTAATTTTCCATATAACACCTGCTGAAAAGCCGTATAAATAAGTATGCATATCATCCCTTTGTTTTAACAGTGCCGCATCCCCGTATGAAGGTTTATCCCGCATAATATATTCATATAGAAAACCGCCGTGAACAGCAAACGCGTTTTTAATCGGCCAAAACGTAATATTCAAAAATACGTTAAATACGGTTTCTTGTTTCCAGCTTTCCGTTTGAGCAATGTCATCGTAAATTTTTCCTATTGAAGGAGATAATGAAAATTCTGCATTCACTTCAAGCAAGTCTTTTATAGGAAAAACGGATAATTTAATAAAATTCGTTACGTTAGGCCAACTCGTTTTTTCCCATACAAAATGCGCTATCATTCGCTGCATAACTATCATAACTATATAAGAAACGCGTAAGAATGAAAATGGTTGATAAGTAATGCTTATGCCCAGATTCAAACGTTCTTCCCCAATATTATAATCTAAATCATCACCAACATTTTGCCTAACTTCATGAATCTTGTAATAAGTATTGTAATATAAATCAAAACCAACGCCTAAATTATTTAATAATTTATAGCCAACGGAAACTTTTAAATTAAAAGACGTTTTTTTATCGTTAACAAAGTAACTTTTTAACGGAGTATACAATGTTCTGTACATTTTCTGTTTGGGTATATTAAATTCGATTTCAATACCTGCTCCAAAATCACCGATAACAAAATAACCGGCGAGACCAAAAACAGTTTTAACGTTATATTTTTCGTATCGTTCTCTATCCGTTTGAATAGATTTATAATCATAGGAAGAATTATAGGAGAAATTAAAAAATAGAAGCTTTTCTTGGGAATTGTATGGTAACTGGCTTCCGAAAAAAAGTATGGAGTTAAACGGGTTATTGTTTTCGCTTTGAATCGAAATTTCATTCCCGTTTTTTATCTTTTCCGCCCCCCCAGCAAACACATTGTTTGTGAACGGAATTATAAATATAAATAATAGCATTAAAAAGTTTTTCGAATTCATATTTTCAGCTTTTTTGGCAATATTTATACTGTAAACAAAAAAAAGTAATAAATTTTCATTTTTAAGTACATAAAAAAACAAATACTTAACTATAATATATTTTTTACGATAAATATTCTATGAATATCAGAGAAATTGATAACAAAATCAAATCCTTATATAATTTTAATAAACGAGTGAAAAAAGAAATATTTAAAATGCGTTCATGGATAGACAGTGTTAAACGTGATTTTAACGATGAAATTTAACTGCCTTGCTTAATATCCGATTTTTCTTTTTCGTTTTTATCTTTATTTTTACTCTTCAGAAAATTAAAATATTTTTTTAAATCCAATCCTTGTTTGCCTTCCGGTAACACAATTAAACGGATTTTATCAGATAATTTTTCCATAAATAGGAAAGGCAAAATATTATGACCTTTTTTCATCAAAGCAATGTAACGCTCAAGACGTTTAATTTCAATATCAGTCATTGTTTTATTAAGCCGTTTTTTATAATTAAGTTCAAGCATTTTTTTTACATAATCAGCGCTTTGCTGTCTTGCAAAATTTTCCGCTACAGTATAATGAACACGGTATTTTTCTATATCCGGTAAATTTATCAGAACATGATTTAGAGAAATGATTTTAATATCACTCCCGTATCTTTCCTTTAACGTGGACGTGGTAAATTCATATAGCTCTGAAAACAAAGTTTTTTTAGTAAGCTTTGTGGTCCCGGTTAATATTATTTGCATTAATTTGTTAATAAAAAAGCCCCGCTCCCCTTCAACTACAGTTTCTTTTATTTCTTCCTTGAAAGATGAATAATTATCTCCGTGAGATAAAGAAATAACGCGTTTGTCGCTAATCCGGTATTTTAAAATTACGCGGTACATTATTTTAAAATCTCCGGCATGTTCTAAGGCATCTTTATACGGAAGGTTTATTGTAATTTTTTCCGATACAGGTCTTTCGATTTCAGGGTATAAAAAAAGTTTAAAAAATGGCGGTATAGCCCTTAAAGGGAAAAAATGCACTCCGGCACGGAATATTTTTTCTCTAGTGCCACGGAATTTATCTTTCGTAACTCCACGGAAACCTTTGTCGATTTTCACATAACCTTTAATACCTGTCCATACTGATAAGGCTAATATACCTAAGATTAATATCCATAAAATAAATTTCCGGATAACTAACTCCTTTAAGTTTATTTATTAAAAATATATCAATTATATTTTAAACGCAAGTATTAATTCGAATATTTATTTATCAAAACGCAAAAAAACTGCCCTGTCAAAACAAGGCAGTTTTATTCTATTTTTAAACTAATTCTATCATTTTATTGATTTCTTGCCGAATACCGTCTTTAATTTGATCTTCGGTTGACATTGGGTTTAGAGGTAAATCCTGTGTGATAACGGTTTTACCTCCTTCTTCAGATACAGAATAATACGCTGAATAAGATGTTCCCATTATATTTGCTGTTAGCGTACATTTTTTTGCGCCCTCATCAACTGCCCATTCGAATTTTAAAGGACCCATTCTTGTATTTGCGTTATATTTACCCGGAGCAAGCTCTTCAACATCGCTAATCAATAACGACCATTTGGGTATATTCTGAATGTTTTTAAGCATATTGAAAACTGCATCTGCACTTTTGTCGGTAGAAATGCTTTCCGTTACTCTTTGCATAATTGTTCCTCCAATATTTTTGTTTGCGCTTAGGATTTAAACGCGCAGTCCCTTACAAGGAACTCTTCTTTGAAATTTTCCATCATTGAAAAATAAGGGCTAGGCACAGTTTGCCCTAAACCGCATTTAGATGAAATCGTCATAACTTCAGCAAGTTCAGTTAATTTATCTATATCCCTCGATGAAGCTTCACAACACTTGATTTTTTCAAGGGTGCGTACCATTTCATAAGTACCTTCACGGCAGGGCACGCATTGTCCGCATGATTCTTCATAAAAGAAATGCATATAATTTAATAATATTTCAACCATGTCTCGTGTTTGGTTATAAACTATAATAGAGCCACACGGAGGCAATCCGTCTGCGCTGTACTCAAGGGGTTTATTAAAATCTTTAGGCGCGATAAGCACACCGGAATAGCCGCCTACTTGCACAGCTTTTGTATCTTCTGCACCGGCTTCGTCTAATACTGTTTGTAAAGTTACGCCTTTATCGAATTCATAAACTCCGGGTTTCGCAACGTCCCCGGAAATGCTAAAAAGCTTTGTTCCCGGATTTTCCGTTTTACCGTATTGTTTAAACCATTTTGCTCCCTTTGCAACGATGAGCGGAACGTATGTCCACGTTTCAACGTTGTTGACTATTGTAGGTTTGTTTAAAAACCCAACTGAAGCAGTATAAGGAGGTTTGTTTCTAGGTTCGCCTCTTTTGCCTTCTAGGGATTCTAATAAAGCGCTTTCATCCCCGCAAACATAAGCGCCGGAACCAAGGCGTATTTCAATATCGAAATCTATTCCAGAACCCATTATATTTTTGCCTAAATGGTTGTCTTTTCTCATATCATCGAGAATTTTATTTAAATCCGGCACAAAGCGTTTATATTCATGGCGTAAATACATATAGCCCTTTTTCGCTTTAATTGTCATGCCCCCTATAACCATTCCCTCAAAATGCTGTCTGGGCGCTTTTTCAAGCAACACTCTGTCTTTGAATGTTCCGGGTTCGCCTTCGTCTGCATTCGAGATAACGTATTTTTCAGGATCTTTTTCGTTAAAACAAAATGACCATTTTAAACCTGTAGGAAAGCCTGCTCCGCCGCGTCCCCGCATTCCCGAATCTTTTAATATTTGAATAATATCTTCACCGGATTTTTTTGCCGCAATTTTTATCGCCTCTCCGGCTTTGTATTCTTTACCGTCTAATAATACTCTTTTTTCTTTACTCATAACTACCGCTCCTGTTATTTGTTGTTTATCTATACTGTTTTAAAACATCTACGACTTTTTCCGGTGTAAGGTTAGTGTAAGCGTCGTTGTTAATTAATATGGCAGGCGCCTGGTCGCATAAACCAATGCAACTCGCTTTTTCTAAGGTGAACTTACCGTCGCTCGTTGTATCACCGATTTTAATGCCAAGTTCATTTTCTAAGACTTTGATAATTTTTTCATTACCCGCCATAACACACGGTGTACAGTCGCTTACGCTTATGATGTATTCGCCGATTGGCTCTGTTCTCAAAAAGTGATAAAAAGAAGCAACACCGTAAACTTCCGTTGCGCTCATGTCTAAAGCTGTGGCTATTTTCATGATTATATAATCACCGAGATAATTATAAGATTCATTCATTTCCTGCAATATTGGCATGAGAGCTTCACGGGTCGTTCCGTATTTTTCAAATAATTTGTTCAGATCATTATCGATCCTTTCAGTTAAACTGCTCTTTGCTGATAATACACTCATTACTATTCCTCCCGCTAATGGATAGCACTATATTTTATGTTTGTCATCCGATTTTTAAAAATCATAAACTTATTTGACGTTTTTGTAAACTCTTTTTTAAAAAAAAACCGAATAGTTCCATTATAAATATATTAAAAATAATTTAAATTCAAATGACTTTTTCTCCACTTAACTTAAAAATATTTTACAAAAAAAACATGACTTTTTTTACCGCGAAGAAACAAAGGAAAATGAGATATTTAAACCGTCATTATATATTTAAAATCAAATTAAATATTTCCTATTTAATCAAACAACGGAACACACGGAACACTCGAAAGAGAATAAATAAACCACAGAAAGGGCGCAAAAAGCGCGGAGATGAAAATCACCCTCTAGACAGGGGGATTTTCTTCTTTATTTATCTGTGTTAATTTTTGAAAAGCAGTGGGCTTTTTCTTCTATTCTCTTCTCTTCAAGCCCCCCTTTACTCAAAGGGATTAAAATAGAATAAATTTCCATATTTTAACGCTAATTAGTATAAATAATGCATTTACTATCCATCGCAATCAATATTTTATTAAATTAAACTTATGAAAAAAGCATTTAAAGTGATATTCAGAATAATTTTAGGCGTTATACTAAGCGCAGGGTTAATCTATTTAACTTTGCGTAAAGCGGATTTCAACGCTTTAATTGAAGCGTTTAAAGAATCAAGCGCAAAGTTAATTGCGGCAGGCGCGCTTATTCACATGGGCTCATATTTTATTATGGGGTTTAGAACGAGGCAGTTACTCGGGCACGGTTTAAGCTCTCTGAAATTAAGTATAACAATAATGACAGGGTATATTTTTAACCTGATTTTTTTCCGTTTGGGCGATGTATTAAGGTGTTACCTCGTTAAAGATTACTATCAACCTTCACACGCTTTTGCGAGCCTCGTTGTTGAAAAATTAAACGACACTTTTATCGTTTTGTTAGCCGCAATAATACCGGTATTTTCTTTAGCCGTTGTACCGCTGTATATAAAAAGGCTTTTAATTATTCCTTTTGTTTTATTTAGCGTAATAACAACGGTTTTAATTATCTCTATAAAAGCAAAGTATTTGCAAAAATTAATTATTAAATTTTTATCAAAATTGCCGTTTAGTGATTCGTTAATAAACTTTTATAACGGTTTTAATAAAAAAGCCCTAAATCTATTTTCAAAACCACGTATTTTTGCCGTTGCTTTTATAATAAGCATTGTTTTATGGAGTATTTATCTTTTATTTTTCACTTTAACCGTAAGAGCTATAGGCATTAAAGTTGGCTTCGGCCAAATGTGTTTCATTTTAGGCGTTACTACTATCGGTATGAACATACCCGTTAGCGTTGGGTTTATCGGAACTTTTCACTATTCGTTTTATTTAAGCGCCGTTGCTGTTGGCGTGGATAAAAACGTTGCCGTTGCTGCCGGGCTTGTCTTGCATTTATCAAAAGTATTAGGACACGCATTTATGGGCGGTATAGGCTTGATGATTCAAAAATTCCCCGGCAACGCTTCTTTAAAGGAATTAATAAAACGAGTAAAAAATATTAAAAAATACGGAGATAAAAATATTGATTCCAATTTTATGGACAGAAATTAAATATGTTGATTTTTAATATAAAAATATTTTAATATTTTTTTTTACTTTTTTTAATGCAAAGAAAAGCAATATAGATTATAATGTATCTAGGGTTTTCTTAGGGCTTCAATATCAAATTAAATAAAATAATATGCTTATTTAAATTTAACTTTATATATATTTAATTTATATATATACTTATTTTTATATGGTTATTTAATGAAAAATAAAAATAAAACAAAAAAACAATTAATATCTGAATTAAATGAACTGCGAGAGAAACTTAATGGATACAATTTACCCAAGAGCGCGGATTTTAGCGAATCTGTATTAGGCGAAAATTTATTTACTGAAATTTATAATACTTTACCTTGTGGAATTATTCAGTTTGAGATATTAAATAAAAACGAACATAAAATTAATTTCATTAATAATACTGCAAAAGAGATATTAGGAATTAAACAAGCACACTTAGAAACGGATAATCTTACAAATCTTTTACAGCTAAAAACAGATGAAAATTTTAATAATTTATTTAGAAAACCTAGTAAAAACGAAAAACCTTTTGAACGTGAAATCGTTTTAGAGAACGGCTCAAAAAATAAATACATTAAAATGAAATGTAATTTTATTAAAACGGTAAATAAAAACCTCATTTGGAATTGCGTTTTCATTGATAACACAGAACAAATCGAAGCGGAAAATAAAAATGACCATTTAAAACGCGTTTTAATGGCAATCAGGGATGTAAACCAGCTAATTACAAAAGAAAAAAACAAAAAAAAATTAATAATGCGCGCATGCGAAATTTTAGTGGAAGCCAACGGATATTTTAACGCATGGATAGCAATTATCGATGAAAGCGGAAATTACGTTACTGCTTCGCATTGCGGAGAAAATAATTTTAGCGGTTTAAACAATTTATTGAAGCAAAACGCTATGCCTGAATGTGCGAAAAAAGCTCTTAATAAAAAAACATTAATTATAACGGAAAATCCGGAAAAAGAATGTAAAAAATGCACTTTTAATATGAATTATCGTAAGAGAGGAGCATTTACTATCGGTCTTTTTCATTGTGAAAAATTATACGGTGTATTATCGGTTTCTGTTCCCGTTATATATATTTTTGATAAAGACGAACACGCTTTGTTTAGTGAAGTTGCAGGAGATATTGCTTATGCCTTGTATAGCATTGAAGAAAGCGAAAAAAGGGAAATAGCGGAAAAACGCCTTTCTATTAGTGAACAGCGTTTTAGGAAGCTTTTTGAAAACTCACCAGACGGTGTTTTCATGCATGATTTAAGGGGTAACTTTCTTGACGTTAATGATAAGTTTGTACAGATGTTCGGTTATGCAAAAGGCGAAATATTGACAAAAACGGTTTTTGATTTTCATCCGCCTTCTTTGGATGCTTTGGAAACAGGCCGGAAAGCTTTTGACCAACTTCTTGAAAAAGGCAGCGTCAGGTTTGAAACGGAATTTCAGAAAAAGAACAAAGATGTGTTTATCGGCACAATAAATACAACGCTTGCTGAAATTAATAAAAGAAAAATTGTAATAGGTTCAATCAGAGATACAACAGAGCGTCGCCTTGCAGAAAAAAAAGTTGAAAAACTTGAAACCACTTTTCGAAAACTTTATGAAAACATACCTTCGGGAACGTTAATTATTGGTATGGATTACAGAATTACAGACGTAAACGAACGAACGTGTGATATTACGGGATACTCCAAAGATGAGTTAATCGGCCAAATATGCGATATTCTCTGCCCTAAAGGTTCAAAAGCCAAACTTTGTCCGATATGGGAGCAAGGCAATAAATCATTTGAAGCAATGGAAACTTATATCAAATGTAAAGACGGTACAAAAACACCGATTTTAAAAAACGCTGTTAGAGTACAAATTCACAGTGATGAATATATAATAGAAAATTTTCAGGATATAAGCCATATAAAAAATATAGAATGGGAGATTGAACAGCTTTACTACCGCCGCCGCCTTGCTATGGAAGTGGCTGCTATTAGCTGGTGGGAAATGTATTTACCTTCGGGTAAAATTAATTTTGATTCTAATAAAGCAACAATTTTAGGATACGAACCGGATGATTTTTCTCATTATGAAGATTTCACTTCACTTGTTCATCCCGATGATTATAAAAAAGTGATGAATGCATTGCGCGAGCATTTAAACGGCAAAAAGAAAAAATATGACGTTGAATATAGAATTAAAACAAAATCCGGTAATTATAAATGGTTTCACGATGTTGGGGGAATTACAAAAAAAGGAAATAACAATGGTGAGACACTAGTAACAGGTATAGTTATTGACATAACGGATATGAAATTTCAGGAGAAAAAACTAAAAGAACAAAGCCTTGTAAATCAAAAATTAGCAGAAGAATATTCAGAGCTTAACAAAGAATTAGAAGAAAATATTAGCCGTATTAAAGAAATGAATTTAGAACTTAAACACTCAAAAGAAAAAGCTGAAGAAAGCGATAATTTAAAATCCGCATTTCTCGCAAATATGTGTCATGAAATACGAACTCCAATGAGCGGAATTCTCGGTTTTGCCGAACTATTAAAAAACCCTGATTTGTCTGCAAACGAAGAAAAAGAATTCATTAAAATCATCGAACAAAGCGGACAGAGGATGCTTAATATTATTAACGATTTAATTAATATTTCCCTGATAGATGCCGGACAGGTTGATTTAAATTTTTCTTCTATTAATATAAATGATGTTATGGACTCAATCTATTACTTTTTCAAACCCGAAGCAAATATGCGTGGGCTTGATTTGAAATACAAAAAACGCCTTACTCAAGACGATGCCGAAATTGAAACCGATGAAACGAAATTAAATCAGGTTTTAACTAATCTCATTAAAAACGCATTAAAATTTACAAGGGAAGGCAAAATTGAATTCGGTTACACCCATAAAAACGGTCTTCTAGAATTTTACGTTAAAGATACGGGAATTGGTGTCCGTGATGACATAAAAGAAACAATTTTTGATAGATTCCGTCAGGGAGATTTAACTATTGCCCGTCCTTATGAAGGAACAGGCTTAGGCCTATCAATATCTAAAACATATGTTGAAATTTTAGGCGGTGAAATACGTTTTGAAGATAATCCTTCCGGCGGAACAATATTTTATTTTACTTTACCTTATCATAAAAACGGTGATAATATGGAAAAAGAAAGAACGCCTTGCAAAAATGTTGAGAATTTCAATAAATCCAATTTTAAAGTATTAGTGGCTGAAGACGATTTAATTAATTATAAATACCTTGAAAAACTTTTAAATATATACGGAATAAAGCCCATTCACGCTAAAAACGGAATCGAAGCTGTAAATGCAGTAGAAAACCATCCTGATATTAAACTCGTTTTTATGGATATCAAAATGCCGAAAATGAACGGTTATGAAGCAACGGAAAAGATAAAAAAAACATATCCGCATATTCCCGTAGTTGTGCAGACCGCTTATGCCATGGCCGAAGATAAAGAAAAAGCATTGCAAGCGGGTTGCAATGATTTTATAACAAAACCAACGAATAAAACTAGAATTCAGAACGTACTTTTAAAATATCTTGAAAACATTGATAAGTAATGAATATAAATAAAAGCGGTTTTGTTAAAGGAAGGCTTGAACAAAGGCAAAACCCCTAAATCCCCCTCCAACGTAAAGGGGGACTTGAAGAGAAGTAAGCCCTGCCCAAACTTTTACTAATCCTCCCTCTTTACTCAAAGAGGGAGCTACAGCGGTGATTATCTTCTTCCGGCCTCTTTATTTAAAGGGGGCAAAAAAGCTATTTGCGGTAAAAAACAGGGGGATTTCTTATCTTTCTCGTTTTCCGCGTGTTCCGCCGCGAATACAATATTTTTATGGAGGAAAAAAATAGAAAAATTCAATTGTCTGAAATAGGTAAAATTGCTTATGATTGCCGGGTTGAAATTCCTAAACATTTTGAAATAGCGTAATTAGGAATTCGTTATAATGCCTGTCTCTGTCCTGAACGTGTGCCTTTTAATGCGCTATTTAAAAACCTTTTCAATATCGAGACTAAAAAGAACGTCAATATCAAGAGGGAGTATCCAAATTTTTTCATAATTTCTAAAACCTTTTGGAAGGTAATAAGAGAAATAAAATTTAAGGCTGTGTCCCTGAATTATAAACTCCTCATAACCGTGAATATTTCTTTTTTCTTTGTTGATTTCAGGTGATTTATAACCCCTGGCTATAAAGAAATTTTTAAGGAAATTATAATAACTATTGTTCAGGCGTATATCAAAACGCGCTTTAAATAAAAGCTCAAGGTTGGACATGATGTTCTGATAAAGCGTATAGTTATCGAGTATAAATTCGGTTTCCGGGTTAAGGTTTGAGAAATCCTTCATAACGTTTAATAATTCGCTTATCTGGGGAAACCGCTCAATAGTATTCTCAAAATAATTTTCGTTATTTAAAACGAGTTCCTGAATTGATATATGCTCAAGCCGGGCGGCTAGGTTTACCGTTTCCCCGGTTACGGTGAAATCCCGCACAATTTCGTTACCAAGATTAGAACGCAAAATTTTGCGTCCATGAGCAACACCGCTTCTAAGACCGAGTTTTGTATTTTCCATATTGTTATCTTTTAACAAGGTATATAAAACTTTACACAAACTAAAAAGCGCGGCAAAGTTATTACTGATACTTGAAAATTCCCTTTGTTTCTCTGAAATGTCAGGGTCATTCTGGTTTAAAAACACACACATAACATTATCGCCCATAAATTTATCAATTTTTCCTAGAAAACGTTTACTTATCAGTTTGGTTTGTTCAAAAAAAGGCTGTTGTATTACGTTACGAAATATATTTTTACCGAATTTGTTTAAAAAGTCTGTGCTTGAGCGCAAATCCGAGAAAGATATGCACCCCCGTTCCATTTTGTCTGATACACCAAAACGCAAAACGTCTTCAAATTTTTCCCAGCCCGCGTTTTTTTCGCCATCAGAGCTTTCTCCCGTACGGCTTAAACATCTATCCTGATAATCAATTTTCAGGAAATTAAAAAGCTGTCCGAACTCTCTGTTAGCGTCTTCACCCGTTATTTTTAGGTAATTCGTTTGACTGCCTGAAAAGCGTTTGTATAATACAGTGTCTTTTTCGTTAAAATCGGGAATCATAATATCGTCGAAATCTTCATTTGTCCTTTTCCCTAAAAATATTATTTCATCAGGGAAAAGCGGCAGCATGGAGCTATCTAAAGCGTATAACCATAAAAGGCTCGTGGGATAATTAACATCGTAAAAATAATATTTTATCCAATTTAGGTATTTTTCAATAAGTTCATGGTCATTGATTGGAATAAAAATACACGTTAAATCGTCTAAAGGGTCTGAATAATAATACGTTCGCACCATATAATCGAGCATTTCCTGAGAAGAGCCCTTAGGAAAAACGCAATTCAACTGGTCGTTTGATATTTTTTTATAAAACCGCCATAAGCAAATTCTATCATGCCCGTCTTTATAATGCCTAATAGTGTACCGGAGGAGTTCCCTGTTTAAATCTTCGTAATAACTGCCAGATGGTATTTGTCCGGATACAGACATGGCGCTGTAAGTTTGTTTTAAGATTTTTTCTACTTCAGACTGTGAATGTATATTAGCTAATGTATTCATCATTGATTCAATTTGTTTTTTTTCGTTTAACATTTTTTTGACCTACTTATTATTATTTATATAAACATGATAAATTATTATGAAATTTTTGTCAATAATTATTAAAAAATGCGAGTTTAAAAAAATCATAATAGAAAAGACAATCAAAATAAAAAGTAAACAAAAATTGCAAATAAAATTTAGTGAATTAAGAAAACAACGAGAAAAAATAAGACTTATAGAGAGTGAGAAAACGGTTCAATTTAGAAGTGCATTGAAATTTTTCGACAAATTAAAATTTAATTTATATGAAACTAGCAATCAATTCTTAATTTTGAATATGAAAAAAATAAAAATGATTGCATGTCAGATAAAGAAAACTTAACTTTCATAACCTACAAAATTGATAAACAATATAATAAAAAAAAGCACCTCATTAAGCCGGAGAGGCAAAGTGTTTCTTTAATAAACATAAATTATTTACATTTCCTATCCTAAGCAATGTCGAAAATTTTGAGCATAGCAAAGACAATTAAATTATAGCTGAACCGTTTTTTATACTAATAATACTTTAAATTTTATGCAACCGACACTTTAAAGTGTCGGTTGAAAAGCAATTACAATATACAATACTTTGATTTTAAAATCACTTTAGTATAATTGTCAAATTACAAATTCAGGACAAAACAACTAATTAAGCATATATACATGACAGTAATTTTAAAGCCAACAAAAAAACCTTGCAAATTACTGTTTCTTGGTAACTTACAAGGTTTTATTTATTCGGAGCAGCAGGATTCGAACCTGCGACCCTCTGCTCCCAAAGCAGATGCGCTAGCCTGGCTGCGCTATGCTCCGTTTTAACGAATAGGTAATATAATAATAATGTATTATATCGGCAAGGTGAGAATCAAATTAAAGTAAAATGCAAATATTTTTATTTATTATATTTATAAAAATGCTAAAATGTTTAAAGATAAAAAAATTGAAAGAAAAATTCGGGCACGAGTGTATTATATAATATGAAGAAATTTTTATATTTTATTTTATTCGCTGTATTTATTTTGGCTCTCCGGTTAATATTTTTTGGAAATAGCGTTATTGATATTCAAGCCGTTTTAACAAGCGCAGAAAAACGTATAGGGCCGCCTAAGAGAATGATTGCGCGGGGCAGGAAGTTTAACCGTGATTGCTCCGGCTTTATCAACACTATTTTTTGGGAAAATAACATTGACCTTCTGTCTAACGCGGGCAATGTTCGAGCCGGGAATATGGTCGCATTGATTTATCGCAGTTTGTTAAACGGCAGGGCAATTAAGTTGAAATCCAAACCGCAACCTGGGGATTTGGTTTTTTTCGATAACACTTATGATGCTAACCGTAACGGAAATAATACGGATGACGAATTAACGCACATCGGTATTGTACATTCAACAGATAACATAGGCAACGTATATTATATTCACAACGTTAACCCGCGATTAGGCGTAAAAAAACACGTTATGAATTTTAAATATCCCCGCAAAATTTTTATACGCTTAAATGAAAGATTAGTTAGAGTGAATAATTATATTAAACGCGGGGGTTTATCTACAACGCATTTCAGGGCGTTTTTGCGTTTAAAATCCGCTTCAAATGTTCCTGAAAACAGATTTACAAATAAAATTTCAATTAATCATGATGATAAACAATCTAATTTTACGAAAGAAAAAATAGAGAAATACGGCAACGATGTAATAAAGTCAAAGGTACGCGTTGTCAACGGATTGTATCAAGGTAAGCGAACGGAATATTATCCGGACGGAAAACTAAAATCAAAGCAAAATTTTAAAAACGGTAAGCCTAACGGTAAAGCAACGTATTATTATAAAAACGGGCGGCCTTTTTTAAGTATTTTATACAGGGATGGTTTAAAGCACGGGGTTGAAAAACGTTTTTATGCAGACGGCAAGGTTAAAAACAAAATCCCGTTTAAAGAAGGTAAAATATTCGGTAAAGCAACGTATTATTACAAAAACGGTGAACCAAGTTTAATTGTCCACTATAAGGATAATAAAAAACACGGTATAGAAAAACGCTTTTATTACAACGGAAAATTAAAATCAGAGGCCCGGTTTTTTGACGGAAAAATTCACGGCAAAAGCGTTTATTACTTTACCAACGGTAAAATTAATGCTCTTTTAAATTACAAAAATGGCAAACGGCATGGTACACATAAATATTTTAATACTGATAGTTCAATAGCCAAAATTTTAATATTCAAAAATAACAAACTAAACGGAACGGCAAAGTATTACTTCAAAAACGGGAAACCTTTTTTAACCGTTTCGTATAAGCATGGTTTAAAACACGGCGCGGAAAAACGTTTTTATCCTGACGGCAAAATTAAAAGTGAAATCAATTTTGACGAGGGTAAATTAAGCGGCAAAGCAACGTATTATTATAAAAACGGAAATCCTTCCTTATCTTTATCATATCTGGAGGGTTTAAAAAACGATACGGAAAAGCGCTTTTATTACAACGGAAAAATACAATCTAGGTTAAATTTTAAAAAAGGTGTACTTCACGGTATAAGTATTCACTATTACCCAAACGGAAAAGTTAAAAGCCGTATAAATTATGAAAACGGCAAATTGTATGGACCCTCGATATATTACTATAAAAACGGAAGACCCGTTTTAATCACACCGTATAAAAATGGCAAAAAAAACGGTACGGAAATTCATTATTTTGGTTCCGGTAAGATTAGAAAAAAACTCGTGTTTAACGATAATAAACTAAACGGACAAAGTTCATTTTATTACGCAAACGGCAAAATCAAACTCATTATTGATTTTAAAGATAACGAAAAACACGGTGTTTATATTGCAAAATTTACTAACGACAAAAAAAACATGATTTTGCGCTATAAGGAAAACCGTTTGCACGGTAAATGTGAATATTTTTACGGGAACGGAAAACACAAACTTATTACTCATTACCGTAACGGAATTAAACACGGTATTGAAACGCACTACTTTGCTAATGGCAATCGCGCCAAAGTTTTGCGTTTTGCAAAAGGCAAATTAAACGGCAGGTCAATGTTTTTCAGGTACAACGGAAAACTCAAATTAACCATAACGTATAAAAACAATGCAAAAATCAAGCATAAAGTTTATCCGCGTTAGATTAGTGTATTTTCTGGATTTTGAATTTTGTTTTCATTACTTTTATGTTTATTTAAGTCATTAGAGTAAAAAAATACGTTGGCTTGTGTGCATGGTGATCAATCTTAGATTCGGTTAATTAGTGGAGGGCGGCATTATTCATAAAAAAAACAATCCGCTACAAAGGTTTTTTAAATGATTCAATGGCTTTTTCTAATGTTTTAAAAAAATCAATATACTTATCGACTTTCAGACATTTAAAATTTTCTATAACCTGAGTATCGCCTACGACTTTTATTTTTTCGCCGTAACGGTTAACGTAAGATGCGCCCATTAAAATTGTACCTACACCGGAAGAATCCATATATTCCGTTTGTGCAAGGTCAAATACAAATTTCCTGATATTTTGCTTTAAAAATTTATCGAATTCACGGTAAATTAAATCCTTTCTTTCGAAGGTAAAATTTCCAATTATTGCAAATACAACGATGTCATCGTGTTTTTCAATATTATAATCAAACATAAATATCCTGCCGTAAAACTTTATTCGATAGTATTTTTAATAATACTAATTTTAATTAAAACATAAATCGAATTTTTATCAATGAAAAAAATCCTTATCATTAAAATTTTGCATTATTTTAAAATATTTATCCATATTTGTCAATCTAAAAATTTTTTGAATGTGTTCGTTTAAATTAGTTAAAAATAAAATTCTTCCGTATTTCTTCATCTTACGGTTCAATTTAACCAAATACCCGATTGCTAAACTGTCAATATTTACAGTTTTTGTTAAATCCATATAAATATCGCCTCGGGTACTATCTTTTGTTTTTCAAATATAGACTCAATTTCACGGATTGCTTCGTAATTAAAAATACCGTCAATAAAAAATAATTGTGCATCTTTAAATTTTTTCTGGGTTATTTTCATAATTAATTTTGTTATTATTAAAATATTATATAACAACTTTTTTTTCCACTAAAAAGTAAATAATTTATTCATTTTTATCAAATACTATTGAGGTTATTATGGCAAAAGAAATTATCACAAAAGTTAGAGTAAGGTTTTATGAATGCGATTACTATCAGCACGTTAATAACGCTGTTTATGTAGGATATTTGGATGTAGGAGTAGCGGATTTTTTTAAGGAACTTTACCCTGATATAAAAAAGCTTAATTTCGTTTTTCACATGGTACACGTTTCCGCAGATTTTAAAGGCGGGGCAACATTCGACGATAATCTAATTATCAAAACTAAAGTTGCGGGAATCGGCAACACAAGCATTACATTTGAACAAATTATTCAAAATGAAAATACAGGCGAAATCCTTGTGGCAGCAAAAAAAATCGGCGTTTTTCTAAGCCTAATAACGGGACAAAAAACAGAAGTACCCAAAGAAATCAAGGATTTTTTTAATTCATGATTTAACTTTTTTTAGTTTTCACGGTCTAATATAATAAAGAAACGAGAGCAGGAAATTGGATAGTTCAGACGAAAAACTCGTAAAAGAAATAATACAGGGTAATGAAAAAGCATTTGATATTTTATACCGTAGGTATGCACGTAAAGTGTACAGTATTATTGCAAGGATAGTTAAGGACGAACACCTTGCGGAGGATATTATGCAGGAAGTATTCGTTAAAGTTTACCAAAACGTAAAAAAATTTAAGTTCAAAAGCGCATTTTTCACATGGCTTTACCGTATTGCAATAAATACCGCTGTAACTGCTTTAAAGAAAAAATCAAAATACAAGGAAAGTCGGTTAGAAAACGATGTTTTGCCTGATGAAAATTCACCCGAAAAAAAGCTGAACAAAGAATATATTAAAAATAAAATTGAAAACGCAGTAGACAAGTTACCCGATAAACAAAAATTAATTTTCAACCTCCGTTTTTATGACGGATTAAAGTATTCCGATATATCTAATATAATAAATGTTTCAGAGAGTTCTTGCAAAACAAATTTTCACTATGCAATGAATAATCTCAAGCAACACTTAGGAGGGCTTTTATGATTGACAAAAAGCTCGTTAAATTATTAAGAGAAAATCAAACCGATTGTTCTGAAAACAAAGAAGATATTTTCTTTGCAAATAATCTCGTTGAAATTAAAAACAAAATTATTGACTCCAAAAATAAAAAAAGTTTCTTTAGTTTTCGAACGCTTTCATATTCTCTTGCTATACTTTTAGTAGTAGTCATTCCTCTAATATTAGTGCTTTCAGGAATATTTCAAAACAACGTGCAAACAACAGGCACAATTTTGAACATATCTTATGAAAAAGCTATGTTTTTTTCCGAAAAGAACTTTGAACTCTTACACCTTGCACGCGCAGGGTATGATTCGGCGAAAATTGAATTATTTAATTCGATTTATTATGATATTGAAAATAATGCCACTTTTGACACAAACGTGGATTATTCTATGTATAGTGATACAGAGTTTACTAATAACACTCAAACAAAAACCGACACGATGCGTTTAACAAATTTAGCTTATGCTTATACGGATTATCTCATTAACAGCTAAGCAAATATTTAATCAAGGAGACGAAAAATGAAAATAAAAAAGGTTTTAATAATTACACTAATTTTGGTTTCAGCAGCAAGCGCTTTTACAAAGCAGGCACATTCTCGAAGCGGAAGGCGGAATAGGCGGTTAATGCCCCGTTATTACATGCTTTACCGGCATCTCGATAATAAAAACTTTTTATCTCAAACGGGTATCTCACGAACTAAAGCAAATAAAATGAAAAATTTGATTAAGTCTTCTAAAAAGCAATCTATTCCAATTCTAGCAAAACTTAGGGTCTTACGTCTAGATTATCAAGAAGAAATTGAAAAAGATAATTTAAACAAAATTACAATTATTGCTATTGCAAAAAAAATGCATGATTTACTCTGGGAATTACGGAAAATACACATTAACGTTAGAATTTCTAGTTCCAAACTTTTAACAAAACAGGAAAGACGGAAAACAGAAGAATTTCTACGGGAAAGATTTAGAAAACGCTGGCGCCGGGGCAGAAGGCGCTTTCAAAAATAAACTTTATATCAAAAAAGGCAGTTTGAATAAACAAATTGCCTTTTTTAAATTTAGGATTGGCAAACTCGACTAATTTTCATATAATTTAATAAAACGATAAGGGAAAAATATATGTTTGATGATTTTAAAAACGTTGTATTTAAACCGGATTTTAAAAAAATGATGGAAGGTTACATGCAAAGCGCAATGTTATCCGGAGCTTATTCGGCGTATAATCCTTTTGTAATGCATTTTGCCGGTTTAATGGGCGCAATGCATAGTTTATTTGAGCTGAAGTAAAACGGAAAAATGAGACATCGGGCAAATTAAATTTGTTTAGATGAAACGTTAAAATCAAAAGTAGCAAAATACGCCTTATTTTTCTCCGGTATTGCAATTTTGTTTATTTTTTTTCTCCCGCCGTTCAACACAGACGGAGAAATATATTGGGTTTTTCTAAAAAAAGTAAACATTATTAATATTATAACAACGTGTATAAGCGGGTGCATAATTATCCTGAGTTTTTTCCGCAATTCTAAACCCGTTTTATCCGGCTTAGTTTTAATTATTGTCGGAGTATTGCTTTTACCTATGGGAAAAACGCTTTACTGAATTAAGTTATAATTGAACTCGTTTCAATTAACTCCTCTAACTTATGAACGTGTTTATTATCCGGTTCTATTTTTTTTACTCTTTCAAGTAATTCTTTTGCCCTTTCCATGCCGCCTATTATTCTGTATGCATCGCAAAGATTTATTAAATTATTAACGTGTTCGGGTTTATATCGTCTGTAATTTTCACCATAATCAAGGGCGGCGTG
>CAYUYT010000045.1:0-15325 GCA_964449345.1 uncultured Spirochaetia bacterium
TTTTTCGTTAATTTGTTTGTCATTTAGCGTTTGCTTTTGCCCTGATGTTTGTTTATCTGTTTTATTGTTCATTTTTTTGGGGGTATTTTTGCTTTTTTCGGTGTTTTTTTTATTTCCCGTTATTTTTGTTTTGTTTTTTAGTTTTTCTTTTGATTTTTTCTTTTCCGGATTATTTTTATCAATCTCTTTTTCCGTTAACGGTTTGGGTAATTCTGTTTCGCACATTTCTTTATGCCATTTGATAATTTGCTCCCATTTTTTTCTTGAATTTTTTTTCACAATAAAACTCAAATGTCCCCCGTCAAGTGTTACTGTTTGTTTGCGTTTCGAAGAAACAAGATTATGCAGTGCAGTAGTTGCTTCATACGGCGCAACCCAGTCGTTGTTCCCCGTTATTACCATTAGATTTGCGTTAATATTATTTAACTTAACGGGTTTATTATTAATTTTCATTTCATTCTTAACTAATTTATAATTTTGAAATACTTCTTTAACGTATTTTTTAAATGCTTGGCCCGCGATGTCGATGTTATCCGTTGACCATTTAATTACAGCGGCTTTTTCTTTAATGTCACCGTAATAATCCGGTTCCATTTTATCCCTGATTAACCCAAAAATTTTTTGCATAAACCTAGCCGGAACATTACCAAACGCATCAACGAGTTTATCTAAGTTGAGCCGTTCTTTATCCGCCCAAATATTTATAAACTCTGATTGTCTCGGGTCAATTGGAGTAGCAAGCGTTATTAAATTTTGAATATATTCCCTGTGCAGCGATGAATAAATCGTTGCCAAATGACCGCCCATACAATAACCAAACATTGTAAGGTTATCAGCATTGCTAATTTCAAGAGTTTTTTTAACAGCCTTATGAATATACCAATCTATGAAATAATCAAGAGTAAGAAAACGGTCTTCATCGGTAGGTTCCCCCCAGTCAATAATATACGTGTCTATTCCTTTATTTACAAGGTGTTCCACGAAACTCGTTCCCGGTACAAGGTCTAGAATATAATAGCGGTTAATAAGTGCGTATATTATTAGAAAAGGTGTGGGGTGTAATTTTTTTTTCACGGGTTTGTAGCGGTAAAATTTTAATTTATTATCAGTATATATTAATTCTTTTGGCGTTTTAGCAACTTCAACGTCTGCGTTTTCCGGTCTATCGGTAAAAAAGGGTATTTCAAACATATAACCGCTCTTGTGAAAAAATTAAATATACCAATGTAATTAAAAAATAAAAGTGATAAAAATTTCAAATCACTTTTTATTTATTTTTAGCATATTACAATAAAATTCTAAACCATTAAATTTCAATTGTCAAGCAAGTTTTTCATGGAGATAATATAAACATGGACGATTATTTAAGCGTTACAAGAATAAAAGACATTTTAACTGCTTAAATCTTATGCAGCATATCCGGGTCCTAAACAATTTAAAAATTATAGTTGAGTTTATTTTTAACATTAATGAAAGACATTTGCTATATTTAGTAGCACAAAGCGCGTTTGAAACATAAGCGCGCTTTTTTCTTCGTTGTTTTGAAGTGTTAGCATAACAAAGGGAATAATAATATGGAATAACCGGGAAAAGGCGTTGACTTATTAATATCAAAGTATGGGATTGCGGAAAATAATTTTTTATTAAATAGAAATTTTCAAGATTTCAAATTATGCTTTACGTTTTTAAGAAAATGTTTCTTTAAAACTTCATTTGTAAGTAAATTTTTTATATGAAGAAGCAAAAGGTTTACGTTGATAATTCAGTAATCGGAGGGTGTTTTGACAAAGAATTTAAAAAATATTCAAACAGTTTAATTAGGGATTTTAAACAAGAAAAGTTTATACCTGTTATTTCTGAAATAACGCAAGCAGAAATACAAGATGCCCCGGAACAAGTACAGCAAAAATTTTTTGAAATTCAACAGATGACACAGGATATTTTAAAAGTTAACAACGAAGTATTGGATTTAGCTGAGAGATACATTCAACGAAAAATACTTAGTCAAAAATATTTTGAAGATGCACTTCATATTTCTATTGCAACAATAAACGAGGCCGATATACTCGTGAGTTGGAATTTTAAACATATTGTACATTTTGAAAAAATAAGATTTTTTAATGCTGTTAACTTGGAAAACGGTTATAAGAATATAGAAATTTACTCACCTATGGAGGTAACGGCTTATGGAGAATAATTTAGACGCATTAAAAATGGTTCGAAAAATACGAGATAAACATTATGAAATATTAAGCGGGAAATCAAAACAGGAAAAAATAGAATTCTTTAAAAAGAAAGCACAAGAGTTTAGTAAAAAAACGTTAAAGAAACTGCTAAACTAATATCCCGCAATTACTGGAAAACGCGTTTGAAACATAAGCGCGCTTTTTCTCGTTTGTAAAGGATAAAAGGGGCAAATTCGTTGAAAATGTATTTCTACCCGCTATTTTCTTATATATAATACCAAAATTTGCTAGAAACCGGAGTTTTAAATACACCAATCAGGTATGAAAAAACGGAATATTTTTTTAAAACTTATCATTGTATTAAAAATATAAGAAATTTGGAAATGCTCTGTGTTCTTGAGTGTCTCCGAGGTTTACCTTATTCTTCTTTTTTCACCACAGAGGCACGGAGTTCACAGAGATATTAATAAAATTTCACATCAGTAATTTTGACTTTATTTGCAGATGCGGTAAATTCCCTTTTAATTTTAGCTCTCAGGCGAGCATGAGCTAAAATTAAAAAAGAAATATTAATATTATTTTGATTTTTCGGGCAAAAAAATATAACTCTAAACCGTTGATTGTAATAATGCCGGATATTAACAATTATTAGTCTTAAACTATTCTTAAGGCAAGAATTATTTTTTTTACATTATTTTAAATTCAAACAGGTGCGGAAAGAAAAAAAATTTCTAATTTTTACACTTAAAATAGTTGTAATTAATAATCCTCAAATCTTTCTTCTTCAATTTCAATAGACTTATCTTTAGAGGCATCAATTTCCCCATCTGCCGGTAAAAAGATAATAGGCCTTTCAAAGTCCTGCGTTTGGTCAACAACGACTCCCGGACCTTTATTCGTTTTTAATACGCTGCCCATTGGGTATTTTCCGAAAGTGCGTATAAATTTTTTAAACATTAAGGGGTCAAATTGGCCTTGTTCTGCAAGATTTTTTATGAAATCCATTACAAGATTGGGTTTCATTGCGTGTTTATAACGCCTTTCCCTTAACATTGCATCGTAAACATCGCAAATTGCTATTAACCTTCCGGAAAAACTTATTTCCATACCTTTTTTCTTTTTATTATACCCGCCGCCAGTAAATTTTTCATGGTGCTCCGTTGCACCATAGATTATGTTATTCCGGTATCTGTCGTCAAGGGGTAGAAAAGTTTCAGATAAAAAATCTTCTACGTCAACGTGGCGCTTGATTTGGTCATATTCTTCGTCGCTTAACCTTCCGTCTTTTTTTATAATGTAATCCATTGCGTTAAGATTAAATTTTGAATAAAGATATTTTCCAATATCGTGGATTAATCCCGCAAGAAAAAGCGATGCCAATTCTTTCACACTTGAAGTAAAGGCTGTTGCAAAGGAAAGTGCTAAAACGGCAACGTCAAAACTATGATTGAATGTAACTTCGTCCCAGCTTTCCATTTCAACTACATAAATCAGTGCAGGATCAAAGTTTGTATTTTTTTTCGTTAATATATGGGAAAGATTATTACTGACTTCTATAAGAGTAGTTTCCTCTAAATTTTTTGTCATTCTAAAATCTTGCATAACACCGTCAATTTTTTTAAATACCGACACTAATTTTTCTTTTGTGTATTTAAATTTTTCTTTATTATGAAATGCCTGTTTATACATTTGAATAGCAGTATTACGGTCAATAACGCGTGAAGCCCCCGGTTGTCCTTCTTCATAAGATTGATTATCATTTTTGACGTTTTTTATATCAGGCGAATATCCCTGTTCTTTGATGAGAACAGCGTATTCTTCTCCAAAAATAGATTGAAGCTTATTTATGATGTTTTGATTAAGTTCAACGCCAGCTGATACGATAGGATTTTCTCCCGAAGCCCCCTGGGCGGTTGAAGATCTATATATATTTTCGGCAATAACTTCCCCGATTGATAAATCACATACTTTTTTACTTTTCACATTATTATTCTACTTTAAATATATAGAAAAATCAATAAAATAAATTTCACTTTGATTTTATTTTTGAAATAAATAGGATTGATAGAAAATTCCCTAAAAAACTAACCAGTACAAATTTTGCAGAGCAATTAGTTATGCGTTCCCTACAAAATACATTTTTACTAAAGATTAAAGAACAGCCCCATAATAATTAAAAAGCATTCGGTAAAATCCTTTTAAATACTTAACTAATTTTAATTTTGACCGAACATATAAAAAAATCTCCTTTTTTGAAAGAGGCAGAAAAATGAAAAAATATATAATAATCATACTTACGCTTTTAACAGTAGCAATATATGCCGCGCCTACGCTTTTTGAGCAAGGCGAGCAAGCGAGAAGCAACGGAAAAATATCTCAGGCAAGGAAGTACTTCTTCAAGTTTTTCACCCGTAATCCGCAGTCTAAATACGCTCCTGTTGCAATGTACAGGTATGCACTATCAAATATTCCTTATAAAGAGGCAGTAGCTTATTTAAATAAAATATTGCAAAAATATCCTAACTACAAGGGAAAGTATAAAATAATGGATAAAATTGCTATGCTTCATTATCTAAAAGACAATTATAAGGAATGCATACGTACTTTAAATGACATAGTTATTGCAAACGATGCAAATAAAAACGAGAAACTAAGAGCGTATTATTACGTTGGCAAGTCTTATCTTTTATTGGACAAAAGTAAAAAATCACATAAGTTTTTTAATCTGATAATAAAAGCCGGTAATAATCCTTACAGAGCCCTTGCAGGACTTGAGATTGGAGAGATATATTTTAAAAATAAAAATTATAGTGAAGCAAAAAACGCTTATGAAAACGTTGTGCGTAATTATCCCGAATCTGAAGCAGAATTAAAAGCTGTATACCGTTTGGGTTTGATTTATTCCTATAAAAGGGAATATGATAAAGCAAAAGCAGCGTATAATTACATAATTCAGTCATACCCTATGAGTTTAGAAGCGTCTTTCGCCAAGCAAAAATTGAAAAACTTAGGCAAAGGGTATGCAAAAGCAACGGAAAATAATATAAAAAATGACTATTCGCCGCCCGAGGAAACAAAAGAAAATACCCGCGTTACGAATAATAATAACAACGCAGAAACTCCCTTGACACAGAATAATAATGGCGTTAGATTAACTTTACATATAGGAAATTACAGAGCAAAGCATAGAAGATATGCTTATCACATTTATAAAAAGTTAAAAAAACGCGGTTTTAAAGCGTATATCAAAAAACGCAAAATAAAAGGGCGGCTTTATTACACTTTGCGTGTAGGAAATTTTAAGTCCAAAAACAAAGCCCTTAAACAAGCGTTCAATATAAAAAGAAAACTTAGACTAAGGGTTAGGATTGTTGACAACAAAACATAACGTAAATTTAAATACTCCCATGATGGAGCAATACCTTTCCATAAAGGAAAAAACAGATGCAATTCTTTTTTTCCGCATGGGTGATTTTTACGAAATGTTTTTAGACGATGCAAAAACCGCAGCAGATATTTTAGAAATTGCATTAACAAAGAGAAACGGGGTGCCAATGTGCGGCATCCCTTATCACGCTAAGGACTCATACCTTTACAAACTTATTAAAGCAGGGAAACGCGTTGCCATTTGTGAGCAAGTTGAAGACCCGAAAAAAACTAAAAAAATTGTTAAACGGGAAATCGTGGAAATCGTTACCCCCGGAACCCTAATCGACAACAAAATACTCGATGCAAACAACCCTAATTATGTTGCAGCTTTTTTTATGAACCAGGCAGAAATTTACGTTGCTTTTTGCGATGTATCTACAGGCGATTTGTTTTACGCATCGGAAAGTTATAATGATAACAAAGTAAAAGCTTACGATGCCCTTCGAGGGGAACTTTATAAAACAAAACCTAAAGAAATAATTTTTGCAGAAAGTTTTTTAGACAATCCCGTACTAAAAGATATAAAAACAGACCATGATAACGCAATTTTCTTCCCCGTGCCTGATTTTTATTTTAACGAAGAATACGCTTTGAAAACCGTAAAAAACGAGCTCGGTGTTTCTACGCTAAAAGGTTTTGGTATACAGGAAGGCACCTTTGAAACCGGAGTTTTAGGCTCGCTCCTAAAATATATAAAAGACGTTCAAATGAAAGACATCGGACATATAAAAAGTATTACGCGTATTTCCAGTAAAAATTGTATGGAACTCGGTGTAACGACAATCCGAAACCTTGAATTATTAAATAACCTTCATGACGGTTCTTATAAAAACACACTTTATCACGTTTTGAATGATTGTAAGACTGCAATGGGTTCGCGTTTATTGCAGGAATGGATAAAACGTCCACTAATTAACCTTGAAACGATAAATGACCGCCAAGAAACAGTTTTCTTTTATACGGAGAATATTGATATTTTAAAGGAAATCCGCGCTTTGCTTAGCAACGCGGGAGACATTGAACGCCTCATAACGCGTATTTATTTTTTAAAAGCAATTCCCCGTGAAGTCGTTTCTTTAAGTTCGAGCATAAAAACAGCACAGGAAATAAAAAAAATCTTGTCCGGCATAAAAAATTTACCGGAAGGGTTATCCGGAATATTACACGAAATAAAAGATTTATCCCAAATTCAAACAAAAATAATGGAAATGCTTAATGATGACCCGCCGTCCGGATTTGAAGAAGGTGGAGTCATCCGTGACGGAGTTAACAAAGAACTTGACAAATTAAGAGCAACGTCAAAGCAGGGGCGTGATTTTATAATCAACCTGCAAAAAACAGAAATAAAAAAAACGGGTATTAATTCGCTTAAAGTTAAATACAATAAAATAATCGGCTATTATATTGAAGTGTCCAAAACCAACGTAAAAAACGTACCCGCCCATTATATTAAAAAGCAGGAACTCGTTGGCAGTACACGTTATACTTTACCCGAGCTTGAAGAATACGAAAATACTATTCTGGGTGCAAAGGAAAAAATCAGCGAACTTGAAGAGAAAATTTTCACTGAGATTTGCAATGACATTATTCAAGAACTCGATAATTTTAAATCCACGGCTGAGGGAATAAAAAAGCTAGACGTGCTTTGTTCTTTTGCAAATTCTGCCCTTGAAAAAAACTATACAAAACCAGTAGTAAACAACGGATTTGAAATGCTGATTCAGGAAGGCAGACATCCCGTTGTTGAAGCGTTTTTTAAAGGTGAAGAATTTATCCCTAACGACGTTTTTATGAATAACGAAGATAAACGCCTTTTATTGATAACAGGACCAAATATGTCAGGTAAATCCACATATCTGCGTCAAACGGCATTGATTCAAATTATGGCGCAAATAGGCAGTTTTATCCCTGCGGATTCGGCTTCACTTGGCATAATTGACCGCGTTTTTACAAGAATAGGGGCTTCGGATTCCCTTGTCAGGGGAGAGTCCACATTTCTCGTTGAAATGACAGAAGCCGCGGAAATCCTAAATAATTCCACCGAGCGCTCGCTGATAATTATGGATGAAATCGGCAGGGGAACGAGCACTTACGACGGACTTTCTATTGCATGGGCAATTGTTGAGTTTTTAACGGATGAGGATAAAAAGAGGGGTAAAACCTTATTTGCAACGCATTATCACGAATTAACTTCCCTTGCAAAGGAACGCGGGATAGAAAATTATCAGGTTTCTGTAAAAGAATGGGACGACAAGATATTATTCTTGCATAAAGTTTCAAAAGGAGCGGCCTCGAAAAGTTACGGTATTCAGGTTGCACGTTTGGCAGGTGTTCCTAAGGACGTTACAGAGCGTGCTATGATTATTTTGGATGGGCTTGAGAAATCATCTGATAGTTTTGAAAAAGCCGCTTTAATCGAGGAACGTTTAAAAGAGCGGTTTTCAAAAGACCAGTTTATCTTATTTAATTCCGGTGATGATGAACTTAAAACCGAGCTTTCACAGGTTAACGTGAACGAAATGACTCCTGTTGATGCGCTAAATTATTTAAACGATTTAGTAGACAGGGTTAGAAAGAATAAGGTTTGAATATGGCTTGTTTCATATTTTATATAAAATAACCCTACAAAATTTTATTTTTATGTGTTATAATAAAATTAAGCAAGGTATTTTTATTTAGTTTCAAATCTGTATTTGAATTTCCATATTTATTTTGCTATATTTGTTATTCGACAATAACTTGACATTTTTATAATAAATATTTAAGAGGTGATTTTTAATGCCAAGCGGTAAAAAAAGAAGAAGAGCTAAGATGAGAACTCATAAGAGAAAGAAAAAGCTCAGAAAAAACAGACATAAAAAGAAATAACAATTAGGAGCCGAAATTGGAAACTCCTGATAATACTGATTTTGTTAAACGAATTGCAAAATTCAAACAGGATATTTTTAGTGAATTGTCTAAGTGCATTATAGGTCAAACAAAAGTTGTAGAAAAATTTATAATTGCCCTTGTTTCAAGAGGACATTGTATACTACACGGGATGCCCGGTCTTGCAAAAACGTTAATCGTTTCTTCTCTTGCCCGGGCACTTGATGTAGATTTTCAGCGCATTCAGTTTACACCGGATTTAATGCCATCTGATATAGTAGGCAGCGAATTAATAGAAGAAAAAAACAACGGAAGCAAGGAATTTAAATTTATAAGAGGGCCTGTTTTTTCTAATATTATTTTAGCAGATGAAATAAACCGCACTCCTCCTAAAACGCAAGCCGCTCTATTACAGGCAATGCAGGAATATAAAGTTACGGTTTTCGGGAAAACTTATGAGCTTGAGTATCCATTTTTTGTATTAGCAACGGAAAATCCTATCGAATTAGAAGGCACTTATCCTTTGCCCGAAGCGCAGTTAGACAGGTTTTTCTTTTCAATAGAAATTTCTTATCCGGAACATAATGAAGAGATACAAATAGCCATGCGTCCAACATACTTTGATATTGAAGAAATCACACCTGTGGTCAATAAAAACGAACTAAAACAAATTCAGGATTTTATACAAAAAATGCCCGTTTCAGAAAAACTCGTTGAATATATTGTTAACATAGTAAAAGCAACGCGGCCGGAAAACGCGTTAATTCCCATAGCAGAAGAATATGTAAGATACGGAGCAGGACCCCGGGCTTCACAATATTTGGTGTTAGCATCAAAAGCAACGGCGGCATTGCAAGGTGATAACGGTGTAACTACCGAACACATTAAATTTATCGCAAAAAATGTATTAATGCATAGGATAATAATGGGTTACGGGGCTTATAGTGCGAATATAACGGAAAATAACGTAATACAGGAAGCTATCAAATATGCGGATGAAAACTTATAGTTTAATTTTATTAGCTTTATTTTTTTTATCTTGCTCTGCAAAAATTGAAAAAGCAAATTTTGCTCCTGTACCTTTAGAAAAATATTTCATCCACAAAGATAAAAATTTTCAAATTAAAATCCCGGAGGATTGGAATTTCGTTTCTAAACAAGACGAGCTTGATACCGTATTGAAATTCTCTTCTGCTGATAAAACCATAAACGGTTATATTAAACGTTATCCGTTTCGACAAAAATTATACACACTTAAAACTGTAGTTAATGATTACTTTGCAAACCGTAAACAATGTGATTTTGAAACAATATACACAGGCCTTCAAGATCAAACGCAATATTATTTACTTAAAGGATATTTTCGCGATGTTTACCCCATTGTTACTATAGCATTTCTACACGGTAATATACTTTATGAATTAACAACTACGTATATTGTAAACAAAGAAGAGCTTGAAAGCGGAGATACGGACAAAATTTTAAACAAGCTTGTTAAATATTCACATACACTTTTTGTTAATATTACGTTCAAGCATAAATCAAAAAAACGTTTACGAAAACGTTACGGTGTTATAATGCCCTGCCCTGATGGGTGGATTTTCGGTTTGGAAACGGAAAAAGGCGATATCTCTTCCATAGGGTACAAGGATAAAATCGTTTTGATAAGTCTAAAACTATTAAGAGAGTTTAAAAATATCCGTCAAAGTGGAATAAAAAATGAAATGTTAAAAATCCGCGCAGAATTTTTAAAAAAAATGGATATGAGAAAATTTTTCGTTGTTAACCGTATGGAAAAAATTTTTGCAGTAAATTCACATTTGTCAATAGTTTCAAATGTTCCTACGGATAAACCAAAAGGTGACGGACAAACTTATAGCGTTGTAAAAAAATACTTTTTTATAAAAAAGAACCGTATTTACGAATTGCTGATAATTTATTCAATGAAAGATATTACCCCGGAAATACAAAAACAAATCAAAGGCGTTCTATCGGGTATAAAGTTTTCTTAATAAAACAATTCATTTGAAGATTCTTTAGAGCGTAAAAAAATTAGAACATTATGGTATAACCTCATTTTTTCTGTTATAATATTATTGCCGTCATCGTTGTTGTAGACCTGTGTGTCTAGACCTAAGTGTTTAGGGAAAGCCTATACAGACCTGTGTGTTTATGTTAAGCTTATACGCCGTGTGTTTTCATCTATTATTTCAACGTGTATATTATAAGAATCTTCAGGGAAAACGTTAAATTTTTCAGGCCATTCGAAAACTTTTATTCCCTGAGCTTGCAAATATTCTTCCAAGCCGAGGTTATATAATTCTTCGCTTTTTTCCAAACGGTATAAATCAAAATGATACATTGGAACTTTACCTTTATATTCGTTTATTAATGTAAAAGTAGGAGAGTTAACGCGTTCATTTACACCGAGTTTTTCCGCAAAACCTTTAACTATAACGGTTTTTCCCGCTCCCATTTTGCCTTTTAATAAAATACACGCGTCATTTTTATTTTTAATAAATTTGCCAGCCCAATTTTTCGTTTGTTTTTCAGATTTACTTAGAAATTCTTTCATGCTGATTATAAAATAATAATTTTTAAAAAAGAATGGAAAATATTAGCTTTATCCTTCAGTTTCTTGCGCAGGGCCTCTTTCGTTCATTATGAATTTAATCAACGCGTAAATTGCCTGCATATCATTATACCCTTTGACAATGGTTTCTATTAATTCTTTATTATCTGCAGGAGAGCCGCCTATAGTTTTTATGTTCGTTATAATATCCTGACTTGATTTTTTGTATTCTTCTACAATAGTTCTGTAACATTGAAGCAAGCTTTCAAATGAATTTAATGATTTTGTTAAAATCATATAAGCGCCGTTATTAATTTCGTCAACTTCTTTATTAACCATTACAAGGAGTTTTTGTTCACGCATTACGTTAGGAAGCAAGCTTTTAATCCTACCCCATATTTTATCACTGCCTATATAATCAACGTCAAAACTTTGAATTTCCTGCATTAAATCATTTGCGTCTAAAAAAGCAACGGAAAATTTCTGATTGAATTTTTTATCAACGAAATTACTTTCTATAAGGAATTTATTAGAAACTTCCATTATATACGCGTTATAAATCTCTTTTAAAAACATTTTTAGGTAATTTAACGGTTCAACGTAGAGAAACGAGGCAACGCCTTTTTTATATAATATTTCGCTTTTTTCTTTTGTATAGTTAGTTAGGGTTTGGAAATCCGTCTGACCAAAGAGTTTTTTTAAAATTGAATTGATTTTATCACCTTTAAGTTTACTCACTACGTTTTCCCTTACATTACGAATGCGTGTAGAAAGATTGGTGAAAAAATCCTGAACAACGTTATGAATGGTGAAATTATAAACGGGGCGGAAAAACGGATTTTCTTCAATTATTCTAATTAAAAGCGTGAGATAATCCTCGGAAACGAATTGACGGAGTAAATTCTGAAAAGATTTCACATCTTCATCGCTTATAATCGTAGTTCCTTTCATTTCACCGTAGATTTTAAAGGGCATTGAAAAATCAACGTTAACGTTTATGGCATAAAGAACGTAACAAAGGTTTTTTAAATCTTCGAGCAGCCATTTGCCGTCGGTATCCCTAAAATCAGGTGGTTTGTCTATTGTCCCCTCTTTAATTCCCGGCGCAAATTTTTTCAAAAGCGGGTATAAGTCAAAACGCAATAAATCGTCTATTGAAGACATTACACTGTAATTGAGGTTAATATTTTGAAGCGCATCTTTGTCCATTGATTTTTGCAGCTTTTTATAACTGCCGTTAATAATCTTGGTAGATTTTTTCATGCCGTTTTGCGTGATTAAGTTTTTAATTCCCTCGTCCGTTAACGACATATATATATTTTTTTGCTCTTCGTTAAAAGTGTTAGTAACGAAATATTCTTTAATCTGTTCGCTTCTTTCCTTTTTTGAGTGCATATTTATTAGTCCGCTTAAAGGAAAAATATAGCGGTATAATTCAAAAATAAGTTTACCGAATTTTTTAGTAATTTTTTCGCTGCGCGTATTGTATATAACAATGGGCATACTTTTTATCTGGTTGTTAATATCTTTTAAAAGCAAATATTTTTCATAGGCCGGGTCTGACATACCTAAAACTTTAACTTTCAAAAAGCCTATTATCGAGCCTAAAAAACCCGGTTTTTCTATTTTTTGAAATTCATCACTTCGGGCAGGCGCGTTATGTTCTGCTTTTGAAGATTTTTTTTCATTTATAGGAGTTGATTGTTTTTCTTCGTTGTCTTGATCTATATCCAAATGTCCCTCTAAATTTGAAATAGTAATAAAACTTATTATACTAAAATATACTTGACTTTTAAATAAAAATAAAAAAAATTATTATAATGTCAATCGATTTACACATACACAGTAATATTTCCGACGGGATTTATACTCCGGAGCAAATAGGCCAAAAAGCAAAAAAACGCAAATTAAAAGCGTTCTCCCTAACCGATCACGACACTATCGAGGGAATAGAAATTGCCGCACGCACCGCTAAAAAAGCAGGCATTGAGTTTATTCCTGGCGTTGAAATAAGTGCAAAGTGGAAATTCGGCATGCTTCACATTCTCGGTTATTATATAGACATTAGCAACGAATATTTGCTTAATGGGCTTGTGAAACTACAAGAAGCTAGAAAAAAGAGAAACCCTAAAATAATAAAAAAACTTAACGATTTGGGTATTAAAATTACAATGAAGCAGGTTAAGGAACAAGCCAAAGGCGGCGTAATTGGAAGACCGAATATTGCAAGAGTAATGATAGAGAACGGTTATGTTGAAAATATAAAATCCGCTTTTAATAAATACCTTGATAATGGTAAACCTGCGTTTGTTCCAAAAGAAAAAATGAATCTTGTTAACGCATGCGATATCATAAAAAAAAGCCGAGGCATCCCCGTATTAGCACACCCCTTAACTTTAGGATTTGAAGGGGATAATTTGGCAGAAATTATAACACGTTTTAAAGATTCGGGGATTGAAGGAATAGAAGCAATTTATCCCGAACATTCTGCCAAAGAAACGGAGTTTTTTATTGACATTGCTAAAAAACTCGGTATGCTAATAACCGGTGGCTCGGATTTTCATGACAATCAGGATAAAGGTGTTTTCCCGGGTTGTGTAAAAGTAGACTATAAATATTTAATAGAAATGAAAAAATTTTTAAATATAAAATAATATCAAATAATGCGGAGAAATAAATGAAATTATCAGTTATCGGCTGCGGAAATATGGCAACGTCAATTATTGGCGGGGCAATTGAAAAGGGCTTTTTAAAACCTGCACAAGTTAATTTATTCGATATTGACAACGAAAAAGCTAAAAAACTTGCCCAAAAGTACTCATGCGGGTTTTGCGTTAATTATGATGAGGTATTAACTGGAGCGGATGCTATTTTAATTGCAGTAAAACCAGGGGACATTGAATATCTTTTACAACAGGTGGAAGGTAAAATTTTCGATAAACTCGTTATTTCTATATGCGCAGGAATTAGTATCGGGTATATATTAGGCGTGCTAAATAAAGAGTGCCAGGTTGCGCGCGTTATGCCCAATACACCGGCTTTAGTTGGAAAAGGTGCAAGCGGTATTTCTTTTAACGCATACGTAACGGAAGAAAACAGAGAATTCGTAATTTCTCTTTTTGAATCCGTTGGAATCGCTATCGAATTGCCTGAAAAACTCATTGATACTGTAACGGGGCTTGCAGGTTCGGGACCCGCTTATGTTTTTATGGCTATTGAAGCCATGGCGGATGCAGGGGTTTTAGAAGGATTGCCCCGGGAAATCGCCTTAAAGTTTGCGGCTCAGACTTTTGCCGGTGCCGCAGAACTCGTTATTTCTAAACAAGAACACCCAGCTTCGTTAAAGGATAAAGTGTGTTCACCCGGAGGAACGACAATCGAGGGGGTTTACTCCCTTGAGCAAACTGGATTTCGTGCAAGTATCATAAAAGCAGTACGTTCTGCAATAGAAAAGGCGCGAAAACTTTAATAAAAGGAGCGTGTAATGAAAACGGATAAATCCGTTAACAACGAATATTTTAAAACTTTGCGCGATTTAATCAAAACGCATATAAATAAAATGAACAAAACTTTTTCTGAAATAAGAAAAGACATGAGAACTACAGCAAAAATAATCAGGGAATGGCGCAGATTTAGAAGAAGACGGTTTATACGCAGAAGGTAAAAACTGAATAGCTCTTGATTGATTAGAAAACGAAAACTTAACAGCAAAAGACGTTATCTTAACCTTAAATATTTATTTAAAAGCGAGTTTATTTTCTTCTTTTTAATCAAATAACTAATGCGTTCGGGGTCAAGCCAATAATATTTACCGTTACGCATAACGCGTATCCAATTTGAAGGAGTTCTTTTATATTTGGAAAATTTTTCATAATATCCGCGGCGGATAATTTTTTTCATTTTCGTAGGCGATGTTTGAAGACTCATAAAGATATTATTCGAGGTTTTTTTCGAAACTTTAAAATACCCTTTATCCCCCCAAAGTACCCTGCGCCACTTAAAAGCAAATTCTCCTATCGGAGTTAAAATTTTATGGAAATAATATCCCATACTTTTATTTTTATATAGCAATATTCCGCGTTTACCCTGACTACGCGTTCCGGGATTCGTTAGCTTTACTTTATGTTGCCAGTTATTTTTTTTGCTAAAAGCAATAACGCTAGAAAGAATAATGACTATAATAACTACTGATTTTATAATATTTTTCATTGTGTCCTCTATTTTTCCATTATTAATCTTAACACCCCAAACTATATAATTATACCGGAAA
>CAYUYT010000045.1:15335-19950 GCA_964449345.1 uncultured Spirochaetia bacterium
AATAATTTTTTTAAATTAAATTTTTGTTTAGTTGTTTATGTTTAAAATTTAAAATATTTAAATATTGCAAAATTGTCAATATAAAATGCCTCTTTTATTATGCTTGCATTTTTGTATTTCCCGTTACTAATAAATTTATAAAGACAAAGGCAAGCAATGGTTTATGACTTTGGTTGAAAAGGGATAAAAATTTTTATTGTTTTTATATATAATCTCAATGGAATATTTCAACAGATTTGGGTATTAGAAAAATTTCACTTAGTTGTTTAAAGTGAAATCACTACAAAAATGTTTGATTATCATATTTTTTAAAATTTTCACTTTATCATGGTATGTCCGTATTTTTTCTTGACGATTAAATGTTAAATATATTACTCTATCTTAAAGTATTTTTTATTTTCCAAATAACATTTTCCGGAGCAAATTATGAATGGCAGCCATGCGGACTTTGTCCACTTGCATTTACATACAACGTATTCTTTTCTAGACGCGGCTGTTGACATAAGCAAACTTGCCATACGGGCAAAAGAGCTAAATATGCCGGCTATTGCAATGACTGACCACGGAAACATGTTCGGTGCTATAGAATTTTACAATAAAGTCATTGACCAAGGGATAAAACCCATAATCGGCTGCGAATTCTATCTCGTTAACCATGACCGGACTGTAAAAGAAAAAATGGATAGTGAAAATAGCTATTATCACCTTGTTTTGCTTGCAAAAAACCAGGAAGGTTATGACAATTTAATAAAATTATGTTCAACCGCTTATCTTGACGGATTTTATTATAAACCGCGTATTGATAAAAAAGTTCTAGCTGATTGTTCTAAAGGGTTAATTGCAAGTTCTGCTTGTATAATCGGTGAAATTCCCAAAGCCATTTTATCAACGAATAAAAACAACGCAGAAAAAATTATTTATGAATACAAAGAAATATTCGGGCAGGATAATTTTTTTCTTGAATTAATGGATCATGGAATCCCGGAAGAAAAAACCGTTAATGAAGCTTTAATTGAACTTTCAAAAAAAACAAACACAGAGTTAATTGCAACAAACGACGTTCACTATATTGAAAGAAGCGATGCTAAAGCTCAAGATGTTTACTTATGCATTGGAACTGGAAAATATTTGTCTGATGAAAACCGAATGAAGTTTCACGGAAGTGACTTTTATTTAAAAAGCGCTGATGAAATGAAATCCCTGTTTGAACACGTTCCCGATGCCCTAAGAAATACCGTTCACATTGCCGACAGTATTAGTTTTGATATGAAATATAAATACGGGGAAAACGAAAAACATCTGCCTGTTTTTAAAGTCCCTGAAAATTATACGCAGAGTTCTTATCTTGAAGAATTATGTTATAAAGGTTTAAAAACTAAATACGAGGAAACAACGCCTGAATTAAAAGAACGTCTTGATTATGAATTAAAAGTTATAAAAGAAATGCGTTTTCCGGGATATTTTTTAATTGTTCAGGATTTTATTAACTGGGCAAAGAGTAACGACATTGCAGTAGGTCCGGGTAGGGGCTCTGCTGCCGGTTCACTCGTTGCTTATACTTTAGGTATAACGAATATCGACCCTTTACGCTACGGTTTATTTTTTGAACGTTTCCTTAATCCCGGCCGCCGTGAAATGCCTGATATTGATACTGATTTTGAGGATTCCGGACGGAGCAGGGTAATTGAATATGTGCGCGAAAAATACGGCGATGATAAAGTTGCGCAGATTATTACTTTCGGTACGTTAAAAGCAAAAATGGCTGTCAGGGATGTTTGCCGTGTAATGGAGATACCCATTGAAGATGCTAATAAAATTGCAAAAAAAATCCCCGAAGGGCCGAAAGTTACTCTTGATAAAGCAATGTTAGAATCTTCCGAGTTCCGGGACTTAATAAATTCTAACACACAGTACAGAGAAATGTTTGAAATTGCTAAAAAGCTTGAGGGATTACGCAGAAACTCATCAATTCACGCTGCGGGTATCGTTATTGGTGATGAGGAATTAAAGCGTTACGTGCCTCTTTACCGTGACCCTAAAAAAGGCCTTATTTCTACACAGTTTGAAGGCGGGCAATTAGAAAAATGCGGTCTTTTAAAAATGGATTTTTTAGGTCTTAAAAACCTTTCCGTAATTAAAAACGCGGTTAGAATTATAAAACAAACCAAAAATATTGATATTGATACGGATAAAATTCCTCTTGACGATGAAAATACTTATGAATTACTTAGAAAAGGTAAATCGGTTGGAGTCTTTCAGCTTGAATCCGGCGGAATGCAAGAACTTTTAAAAAATCTTCAGCCTGATAACTTTGAAGAAATTATTGCCTTAATTGCTTTATACCGACCCGGACCCCTTGGAAGCGGTATGGATAAAACTTTTGCAAACAGAAAGTTCAAAAGGGAAAAGGTGGAATATCCCCATACTGATTTAGAACCCGTATTAAAAACGACTTATGGATTATTTATTTATCAGGAACAGGTAATGAAAATTGCCCAGATAATTGGCGGATTTTCCCTTGCAAAAGCGGATAACCTTAGAAAAGCCATGGGAAAGAAAAAAATAGACCAAATGGCGAAACTGCGCGAAGAATTTATTAATGGGGCAGTTGATAAAAAATATGATAAAAAGTTTGCGGAAAAACTATACGATGATATGGCTAATTTTGCCGAGTACGGTTTTAATAAATCTCATAGCGCCGCTTATGCAGTTATAGTTTACATTACCGCTTATTTAAAAGCGCATTTTCCCGTTGAATATATGTGCGCACTTTTAACTGTTTACAAAGGAGACATTGAGGATGTTGCGAAGTATTTAAACGAAACGCGCAGTATGGGAATCACGGTATTACCTCCTAATATAAAAAAATCTTTCGTTGATTTTAGCGTTGAACATGATAGTATTCGATTCGGTTTAAGCGCTATGCAAAACGTAGGTGAAAAAGCCGCTTTAAATTTAATCGGGGAACGCGATGAAAATGGTGAATACAAAACACTTTTTGATTTGACAGATAGAGTTGATTTACGCCAATGCAATAAAAAAGTATTGGAGGCATTGTGCAAATCCGGAGCATTTGACAGTTTTTCAGAAAATCGTAAATCCATTTTTGATTCTATTGAAGATGCAATTGCGGGTTCTGCGCGCATGAAGCAAATAAGGGCAACGGGGCAAATGGATTTATTTGGCACAGGCGGAGGTGATGATGATGAAGAACAGGGAGTAATGGAAGATTACAGGGCTCTTGTGAATACTCCTGACTGGGCAGAAAACGAAAAGTTGAAATATGAGAAAGAAATCCTCGGTGTTTATATGACAGCGCACCCTTTAACGAAGTATGAAGATTATATTATTTTGTTATCTACACATGATACCGAAAAGATAAAAAAATGCCCTGATAATGAAGAAATTAAGATAGCGGGTTTATTATCAAATGTGCAGCGTAAAACTGCAAAAAGCGGACACAGATATGCAATAGTTGAAATAGAAGATTTTGAAGGTACTATTGACGGATTTATCTTCAGGGACAATTACACTCAATATGAAACGCATTTAGCAAAGGACTCCGTTGTTATCATAGAGGGAAACATTAAGGCAGAAGATGAAAAGCGAAAATTATTTATTAACAGAGTTCAACCCCTAAATCCTGAAGAACTACCGCGAATCCGCCGGTTTCTGCACATTCTTTTGAAAGACGATGAAATTCGTTACGACCGTTTAAACAGCTTAAAGAAAATTTTATATTCTCACAGAGGCGAAACAGCAGTATATTTGCATTTACGCGATGAAAACGATATTGTGCGTTATCACCGGCTTGGAGATGATTTTAGCGTAAGCATTAATGACGATTTAAAGCATCATTTGAGTGAACACATTTGCGTTAATAAATATTACGTTGACAGCAGGATAGAATAAAGATTTGTTTTTTAGTTTTTTTTATAAGAAAAAACGCCAATTTTTTGTTAAAGTTGGGTTTTGCCTTCTTAATGAGTGCAAATTTCAAATTAGGTAAATTGTATATTAAAAAAATAATTACTAAACAGAAACAACACGGCCAATGCAGTCTCTGTAACTCATTATATCATTTGCGTAGAATTAAATTAAATTAATCAATAATCTATTTGTTTCGGAATTCACGTAATTAGTAAAAATTCGAAAAAAATACTTTGGATAATCCAATGAAGCAAAAAATTGCAGTAATACATCCTGATATGACGCGTTACGGCGGCGCAGAACTCGTTGTACATGAATTATGCAACGCCTTAGTTGTAAAAGGGCACAAGGTCGTTTTATACTGCCGCAAGTTCGATTCTTCATTTTGGATGAAAAAGGAATTAGATTACGAGGTTGCGGAGGTAAACCCCGGAGCAATTTATAAAGTTTTCCGGGATTTTAAGTTTTTTGCAAAAAAAATTTCAAAGGAGCTTGAAAATTTTGATTTAATAATAACGCATAATTTCCCTTCATACATTTATTTATATTATGCAAAAAAGTTTAATAAAAAAATTAATGGGAAAAGTGTTTGGTATTGCCATAGCGTTGCCCAGCGTTTGTATCCAAAGATTGCTCATGCATATTTTTACCGTTATAAAAATAAAAAAATATTACCCTGTATTTT
>CAYUYT010000046.1:0-2257 GCA_964449345.1 uncultured Spirochaetia bacterium
CATTTTATTTTATATTACCAATTTTGTAAATTTACAAATTTTAAAACTTGCACTCATCTAAACTAGATTTCACCTAGCACCGACTACCTGCAAGCATTTTTTTCTGCTTAATATTAAAAAGTTGTAAAATTTATCTTCTAGTATGCTCTTTATGCTTATTACCTTTAAACTTCTCTTCTTCCAATCCGTGTTCTATCCATTTTTGTATCCGTGGGGTTATTCTTAATATTTGCCCGCGAATAAAAAAGGCGGCATTAAAAAACACCGCCTTAATTGATATTGCAAAGTTTAAATAAATTTAATTTTTAATTACGTTAATACCATACAGTCTTCGTAAACCATGTAGTAATCATCGTATTCCATGTACTCCATGTACTCAGGCCAGTCATCGTAAAAATCACCGTAATCCGGGTAAAAATTGCTCGTTCTCTGCGGAGTAACGATTACAGCCGGGCTTCCGTTTTCATAACGCGGAAGAAGGCGTGAGTAGATTTTTTCCCGTGTAAGCAAACGTTTTATTGCCGGGTTTTGGATTTTATCAAGATTAACGCGTTTATCTAGAATAACGTAGCAGTTATCCGGGTCACTTTGCTGTGATGCTTGTTCAAATATTTCATCCAAACGCGCTTTTACGTGAGAATTAATTATTTTGTAAGCTGCGCAAAACGGGTCTTTTTTAAACGCGTCGTTATACTTTGCGTATGCGTGCGACATACAGCCGGAATTACAAACGTTATTCCATTCACATTTCGAGCATTCGTCATCACGGATGTTTTCTGCCCTGCGCATTAGGGAATAACGCATCTGGCAGTTTAAGATTTCGTTTAACGGCTGTTGGTTTATGTTGCCGTATTTAAACTCGTGTTTATCGTTCATTGTTCCGCAGGGGAAAATATCGCCTGCCGGATTAACACCGATAAATGATTTTGAGCAATGACGCGAATTTGAACAGCGCCTTGCAATACCTAGAATGAGTTTCTCAACAGTTAATTCGGCAATGTTGATGCGTGATTTTTCCGCACGTTCACGGTCTTTTTCATCAAGCCACAAGTCAACGAGTTTATTCATTGCATTTGCAAAAGTAACGGGTTTAATGAAAGTGTGATTCGTTTCCGCTTTTTGAACAGGGGAAACCGCGTTTACGGAAAATGATAACCCTTCATCAAGCATTAAGTTGTAAATGTCTTGGATGTACGGCGCTGTTTCTTCGGAAAGTACAACGACTAAACCGACCTGCATATCCCGTGATTTTAAAAGGCGTATATTTTCGATAACTTTGTCATAAGTTCCTTTACCGTTTTTAAATATTCTGTTTTTGTTGTGAATTTCCCTTGGCCCGTCAAGGCTCGTTGAAACGGCAAAATCGTGTTGCTTAAAAAAATCGATTATTTGTTCGTTTAGAAGCGTTAGGTTTGTTTGAATTCCGTTTTTGATTTTAAAATTAGTGTCGTATTTTTTTTGATAGTCAATAACGTTTTGCCAGAAATCAATATCCATTAATAAGGGTTCGCCACCGTGCCATAAAAAACGCGTTTGCCTGTCAAGTTTTTCGTTATATTCAATAGTTTTGTTTATAACGTTTTTTAGCGTTTTGTTGTCCATTCTGTTGTGCTTGTTAATACCGTCAACGTAGCAATATTTACAATTTAGGTTGCACTGCGTTGTTGGTTTTACAATTGCGGTTAAGCCGGTAGTGTTTATTCGTCTTTGTTTTTCAGACATAAATTATTACTCCTTTCAATATTATTCGTTTTTGTCTCTTGTTACAATGCGCCCTTTAGTTTCTTCGTCCGGTGTAGTATCCGGGTACATCAACATTCTTATAAGTAGTTCGTAATCGATCAACACATCGGTTAACATTCGGTGCTGAGAATCACCGAGTTCCGGCTCAATGCGTTTTAGTTTTTTAATAATAACTGCTTTTTGCATTTTAATTTCTTTTTCAGACACTTCACCGTCTGCCATTATTTCGTCCCATTCTTTTTTTCGTTTGTCCAGGGCGTTTTTAAATAGGTCAATGCCTTGCCCGTCAAACCAGCCGTCTCTAGCCATTTATGCCTCCTTAATAAAATAACTGCAATTTTTTTGCAATCAATTTCTTTTATTTTGCATAACTAACTCCATATGTCAACCGGAATTTATTTTGTGTAAAAAAAATTGTGAGTAAATATTTTTTTGTTTTGCTTATTGTGTTTGATGAAAACGTTATTTATAAAACTATTGAACTCGTTTTAAATAGATATAATGCAGGGCAAGT
>CAYUYT010000046.1:2267-19849 GCA_964449345.1 uncultured Spirochaetia bacterium
TTTCATCTGAATTATATTACTTATTACCATAATTATAATGCAGGGCAAGTTTTAGGAAGAAATGAAAAAAATTCGCAATTTTTAACACGGCGAACCGTGTTTTTTTCCTTGCTTATAACACAATCAGGAAAAATAGTGGATGTAAATAAAAAAAGCGGGGACTGTGCCCCGCTTTTAGAATTTAGTTTAATTATCTTCTAAAACGCGAATTATTATTGCGAGGTTTATCATGAGCGAAATTTACTTTTAAAACTCTTCCCTCGACTTCTTTACCGTTAATTGCGTCAATAGAATTTTGGCATGATTCAGTTTCCTGAAAAGTGATAAATCCAAAACCCTTTGAGCGTTGAGTCATTTTATCATAAATGATTTTTGACTCCACGATTTCTCCGTACTCGGAAAATAAATCGTTAAGTTGTTCTTCTGTAGTGTTGTAGGACATATTTCCTACGTAAATTTTGTTAGACACGAAAAGTCTCCTTTGTTATAAAATAATATTTGTTCTTGTTACGTTATACTCTTTAAAAACTCCGTGTTCTCATTACAGGAATGAAGAATAGAGAGAAAAGCAGCAAAATCAAATCAAGAATACTCCTAAAATTAAATTAAAAATGCTAAAAAAAACAAGGGCTTTTTTATATTTTTTATATTTTTTTATATTTTTTGTTCGTTTATTTTTTTAGCGTGTTGCTTATTTTAACAGCAATTAAATATTTGCTAGTTATGCTTTTTTATTATATTTTATTTCGAATTTGATAACTTTTGAATTTTATTGTAATAATTTATGTATAAATTATTTATACTTATTGTTAGTATATAATAAAGGGGACACTATTTATGTCTGAAAAAAAAGAACCGCTTAAAATAGGCCTCGCTTTAGCAGGCGGTGGTACATACGCTATTTTTCAGGTCGGAGTTATTGAAGCTATCAAGAATAAGGAAAAATCCGGATTTATAATGGACAAGAAAGTTAAGGCAATATCGGGTACGAGCGGCGGAGCAATTAATTCCGTTTTTCTCGGTTTTGATAACATGGATATTACCCGGCTTAAAAATTTTTGGGAAGAAAACAACGTTGAATGTTTTTTAAAAAACGCTTCCGTATTTCTTGAAACACATTTCAAACGGCTTAGAAATATGGAAAATATTGAAATTGAGTATAACGATGTTGATGAAATACCTCTTGCATACAGCAACCAAATAATCGATTTCGTAACGAGCAATTTATTCTCATTAGGAAGGCATTTTAACTTTGATTCTGAAGAATTAGGCGCACAAATGTATTCAGGGGTTAAATTATATGAAAGCATTTCAAGTTTATTTTTTCCTTTTTTAAAAGATGTCCAAAATATTCCCAAACGCATTGCTCAAAAACTTATGAGAATATTTTTGCGGGAGCTTTTAGCAAAACACTTTTTACCGGAAGAAAAAGTAAGTAAAAAAACAGCGTGTTACAGCCGCATTAAGCACGGTATTGACGGGCAAGGGTTCCCAAAAATTAGCATATTTATAGGCGCAACGAATATTTTAAAATCGTCTGATAATTTTTTTACTAGTATAGCCACAGACAACGCAAAGTATCTTGAAAAATTTAAGGGTAGCCGATATAGATATGCAATTTCAATTGAATCAATATTAGCGTGTTCTGCTGTTCCTGAAGTTTTCCCTGCAAAACGCCTTTATTCGTATCCGCTTTATCAGGCTTTGGGCTTTAATAAGGAAACCGGTGAAATTTCTTTGAAAAAAGATTTTGATTTTAAAGGGCACTGGGGAAATTTTAAAGATACTGAAGAAGAAATTGACGGGAAAGAAGAAGGCGCATATTGGGACGGATATTTTATCAGCAACCCCTCATTAGAGCCTCTGATTAGAGTAGGTTGCGTTGAGATATTATTGATTCGTCTGGCAAGCGTTGAGAACGATAATATCCCGGAACATCACGACGATATTGAAAACCGTAAGGAAATTTTAATACAAAACGTTACAACGGAAACTGAAATACAAAGCATTCGTCTTAGAAACGAATTCGTTGAACAAAACTTGAAACACTTACAGGATGAGGCCGCATCGAAATTCATTCGCGTTCATGAAATACGTTTCAGCAAAGACAACATAATTGATCAGGTTATAAACGACCCCGCGCAAAGCGATGCCTATATCAATATGGGAAATATAGCGGGCGAATTTTTTAAGAATTCTTATAATAAGCTTAACGAGTTAATCGAAAAATACGAAATAGATATGGACCCTGCTCATGCTGAAATCGTTGTTAACTGCCACTATGAAAAAAAGAATATAGAACTTATGATTAGGGATTGCGTTAATGATATATCTTATCATGTTACAGGTTATAAGTGTGCTTTTTAATTTTGTATTGTTTTAAGTATATGGTTTTGTTTTGGTATATTTTAAATAAATTTTTTTATTTATAAAAAAGTATTGTATTATTTTCTATCCTTGATATAATCTTACTTGTATTTGAGGGATAACTTATGGATTATAAAAAAGAACAGGTTAAGGGTTGGAATGTATACACTGTTGACGGTGAATTAACAATGCTTCAATCCGATGATTATGACCGGTTGAGCCATGATGTCAGGGATGCTATCCGTTCGGGAGAATTTAAGTTTTTTTTTGATTTGACAAAATCGCCTTATATTGATTCTTCCGGTCTTTCAATTTTGATACTCGTTGTATCTACTGCTTCAAAAAATTCTGTAACCGTAAAAGTTTGCGGGTTAAACGATATAACGAAGAAAGTTTTTAACCTTTTGCGCGCTCATCATATATTTGAATTTTTTAACAGCCGTGAAGACGGTTTGAAAACTTTATAAATAATGATAAGAATTTAAATTTTTTATTGCATAAAAATTGTATGGCTGGTATATTGATTTTGATAATAATGTTATAAAATCGAAATAACGACTGATTTTAATCTTATGTAAATTAAAGTTTTTATTATTTCAATTTTAAATCGCATTAGTTATAGTAAAGGGATTTTTGTAAATGGAGGAGTCATGAAATTAATCGTTACAGTTAAAAGAAAATCCGATTCGGTTAAAGGATTTTTGATGGGGTTAATAGGATTTATAATTACTTTAGTGGTTTTATTGATTATACGTTACGGGTTTAATTCCGGCAAAGCGTATGGATTATTAAACATTGTTACCGTTGCAATTATTGTCTGGTCTTTATGGCTTGTTACTTTATTTTTTGATTTAACAACGTGGAGAAGGGCATCGAATACCCGCACGGTTTTAAAAGTATTACTTGGCTGGATTGTAATGTTTTTTCTACAATGGTTCGTTTTTGCCCGTTATCACCCTGTTAAAACAGCGGCGCGTTTTGCAATGGTCCTTGCAATAGTTACGGCTTTTATGTATTTAGGTATTTTGATTGTGGGGCTTTTAGCTAATCCGGGCAAAGGGCGGATTGTGATTAAAACCATAATCGGAACATTGTTTTGGATTTTCGGGCTGTATTTTATCCGTTGGATAAAATTGCGCGGCGGGGTCGTTAGTGTAAGGGAAATTGTAATTAACGCAATAATAGTTTTTTTCCTTGCGTTTGCTTCTGCTTCGGCGGAAAATCCCGATGATGCAATATTATTTTGGGAAAGTATAGGATTTTAAACTTTACTTTAAATATTATTTAAAAATACTAAATTTTTTAAGGAAATGTGATTGTTTGATTTACATTCATCCGGTAAAAATAAATCAACTAAAGTGTTTGGTGATTTTATCAATACTGCAGAAAAAAATACAATCAAGAGTAAACTTATACGCCTTGTTTTGTCCGTTATTTTTCCTTTAATGATAATTGCCATAATAATATTATTTTTTTTATATTCCGAATTGCAAAAAAATATTAAAGTCATTGTTGATACGGAAACTTCAAATATTGTTAACCAATATAATTTATTAAAAAAAGGTCTTGCAATTTCGGTTAAACTGCTTGCTGGTACGCCGGAAATTGTCCGTGATTCTGATATCGGAAAAATTAATCTTATAATCAAAACTTTAACCGTTTTTAAAAAAGAAACTAAAATTCCTTTCATTGCTGTTCACGATACGGACGGTTTCTCTTTGGGAAAAGGACATAAACCGGAAGAACGTTTTAAAAACGATAGTAATGAAAATTATGTTAAAATCGGGCTTAAAACAAAAGCGAATATTCCTTTAATCGTTACTTCAAATTCAGAAGGTTACGGAATATTTTCTATTTCGCCAATAATAAAGCAAAACGTTTCGGATAATTTTAAATTAACAGGAATTGCGACCACAGGATATATTTTTAACAACGAATTTGCTTCTATTTTAAAAACAACCCAGGGCTCTGAAATATTATTTATCAAAGGGAAAAAAATATTGGGCTCTACAATAAAAAATTTTGTCCATACAAAGCTGCCGAACATTGATAAATATAGAAAGTCTTCAAATATTTTACCTATAGAATTGAACGGTTCAAGCTATCGTTCAAAATTAATTTTTTTAAATGAAAAAGATGATGAAAACAGTATTGCTTTGATGATAGCAATAAATATTAATAAAGAACTTTTTTCAATACGCGTTACTTTTTTCTTCGTAATTTTCTTTCTTGTTTTAAGCTTGGCTTTAAGCATTTACGTTTCCTACAAAATTGCAAAAAAAATAACAGAGCCGGTTTATAATCTCGTTGAAACGTCAAAATTAATAGGGCAGGGGAATTACAATATTCGTGCTCAAATTAAGACCCATGATGAGTTAGAGGTGTTGGGAAATTCTTTTAACTTTATGATTGAAAAATTGCAAGAGAATATTAATGAACTTGACAGAAAAGTAGAACAAAGCTCCACAGAGCTTAAAAAGGCCTACGACAATATTAAAGAAGATTTATTCCTTGCAAAACGTATACAAAGTAATTTTTTAAAGGTTAATACAAAAAATTTTAATTCAGTAGAACTTAGTATATATTACCGTCCTATGATGGAAATAGGTGGGGATATTTACGATATTTTTGCTTTAAATAAGGAATATTATAGAATTTTTTTAGTAGATGCAAACGGGCACGGTATAAAAGCCGCTTTAATAACAATGATTATTAAAAGCGAGTATGAAAAAATAAAATCGTTTGAATTATCCCCGGAAACTGTTTTGAAAATTTTAAACGGAGTAATGATTAAAAATTATTCATCATTAAAAGAATACTTTACCTGTCTTTTGATTGATATTGACATTAATAAGGGAGAAATTATATATTCTTCTGCAGGACATCCTTATCAAATAATGATTAGAAATAATTCCATAGAAATATTGGAATGCGGCGGCAAGATTATGGGAACTGATGAGGATAATGATTTCAGTTTTAAAAAAACAACCATTAAAAAAGGCGACAAACTCGTTTTGTTTACAGACGGTTTGTATTCCGAACTCCTTGATGAAAATCTTAAGCAAATTGACGATAAAAATATAATAGACTTTTTTTCACAGTTCAAGAAAGCATCTATCCATAATATTATTGAAAATCTTAGCCAAAAAATTGAAACAATGAGAGGCGAAAATTTAGACGATATTACTTTGATTGGTATTAAATATTTGTAGTTAAAACAAGGAGAGAGAATGAAAAATAAAAAAAACTTGGGATTGAAATTTTTAGCAATAGTGGCAATTATTTTTTTAACCATATCTTCAGGGTGCTCTGAGGATAAACAAGACGCTGATAAAAAAGGTGATTCTACTGATGTGTCCGGTTCATCTGGCACAGGGAATAGTGATGAAAAACCTCTGGTTTTCGGTACAACACCTATTGGAAAAAAAGACGAAATGACTAAGCGTTTCAGCGGATTAATAGATTATCTCTCAGAGAAACTTGGGCGAAAAGTAATATTTACAATTTCAATTGATTATGACACTCTTGCAAAAGATCTAAACAACGGGAATATAGATTTCGCCATAATTTCTCCAACCGCATACGTTAAAGCTATAAAGGATTATCCTAAGTTAAAATACGTTGCTACTACCGTTGAAAAGAAAACCAAGCAAGCTTTTTATTACGGTTATATATTTACAAGAAAAGATTCGGGTATAAATAGTTACCGCGATTTAAGAGGAAAACTTTTTGCTTTTGTTGATGAGGGCTCCGGGTCGGGTTTTAAATTTCCCGTTGCTATGATGATTAATAAATGGAAAATAGACCCTCGCAAATATTTTAAAAAAACGTTGTTCATGGGCAATCACCCGAACGTAATTGATGCTGTTTATAAAAAGCAAGCGCATGCCGGTGCAACGTGGATGTTTCCTTATGAGGAGAAGATAAAAAATTTAGGCAAAAATTCTTTTAAAATTTTATTAAAAACACCGCCGATACCATCGGATGCATTTACGGTATCGCCTCAAACATCAGATGAAACCGTAAAAAAATTGCGTGAAATATTATTATCAATTAATGATGAAACAAAAACATCGGGCGGGAAAAACGTTATAAAAGATTTTTATTATATGGGTTTTGTTGTGAAAAATAATAGTTTTTATGACATTATTAGGCAAACAGCCCAGACAATAAAAAAATGGCAAAAAAAGTGATTAATATATATTAAATTACATTAGTGAATATAAAAAATGAATTGGAAATTTGATAAAAACATAAAATCTAGAAATTTGAAAGAAAAATTTAAGGATTTTGTAAACTTTAACAAGGGGTATTCAATCGGGCAGAAACTATCTTTGTTGGTAGTTTCCGTTATACTGCCCCTTGCTGTAATACTTGCGGTGTTGCTGTTTTTTCTTTTTTACCGTATGAACGCAGATATTGAGAGGCGTATAAAAATTCAGAGTAATTATATCGTAAAGCAGTTGAATTACGAATTGAATAAAGTGAAAACCGCATCAAGTCTACTATCTAACAACCCCGAAGTTGTGTACGCTGCTGAAATCCAAAAAAAGAGCGCCTTAATAAACTCAATTCTGATTTTTTCCCGTTCCATGAAAATACCTTTTATAACTGTGCATAACAGTAAGGGAAATAGTTTGGCGAAAAGCCACAGAGTATATGAAAAACAATTAGACGAATCAAAAAAACATTATGTTAAAAACGCAATAAGGTTAAAGAAAAGATTTAGTGTTTTTCATTCGATTTACGGTTTTCCCATTTTCCTTTCCGTTGCTCCTATTTTTTCTTCAACCGAACAAACACGTCTGAATGCATTTGTTACAACAGGGGTATTCTTAGACGATTCGTTCGCAATGAGGTTAAAGGGGGAGAATAGGGCTCATGTGTTTTTTATTTACAACGAAAAAATAGTAAGTTCTTCACTTGAAAATATATCTTCAATTGATAAAAATATGATAACGTTTAAACGCGGCACCGGGTTTGAAGAAAAAATTTCCTTTCAATTAGACCAATTTAATTTTGAAGCAAAGGTAGTACCGTTAAAAAACAAAGATGGCTTATATATGTTTGTTGCCTTAAATACCGGGTATGAAAAGAAAATGCTTAGTTACACTGTATCTGTAGTATTAATATTTTTCATTTTAAGTATAATTTTGAGTTATTATTTTGCTGTAAAATTATCACGGAAAATTACAAATCCTTTATATAAACTCGTTAATGTTTCAAAAAAAATTGCACAGGGTGATTATAAAATAAGGGCGGCAATTATAGATAATAACGAAATAGGTCATCTTGCCAATGCATTTAACTGCATGGTGGAAAAACTTCAGAATAATATTAATACCCTAGACAGTCGGGTAGATGAAAAAACCCAAAAATTAAAACAAACTTACGATTTAATAAAAAAGGACCTTTTTCTTGCCCGAAAAATCCAGCAAAGTATTTTTAAAGTTGACTATAAAGATTTTACGGATTTAGATATAAATATATATTTTAAACCAATGCTCGAAGTGGGCGGGGATCTTTATAATATTTTAAAAATGCGTGACGGATATTACCGTATATTTATTGCTGATGCAACCGGGCATGGTATTCAGGCCGCATTAACCACGATGATTATAAAAACCGAATACGATAAAATAAAAGATTTTACTCTTACTCCGGACATAGTTTTAAAATTGTTAAATGACAGCTTTTTGGATTATTATTATAATTTAAATGATATTTTTACTTGTGCAGTTATTGATTTGGATATTAAAGAGCAAAAAATGTACTACGCTTCAGCCGGGCATCCTGCTCAATTTTTAATAAAAAACAACAAAATTATTACTATAGAGCCAAAAGGCAAAATGATAGGTATATTGAAAAGGCAGGTATACGAATTATTTACAACGGATTTGCAAAAGGATATGTTAATATTTTTATTTACAGACGGTATTTTTGAAGAATTTTCAACTACCGGGGAAATTTTAGGTGAAACCGGACTTGTTAAAATAATTCAAAAATATAAAAATAAAAATCGAGTTTCGGAAATTGTTGACTCGGTAGTTAATGATGTAAAATCATGGCTCGATGGAGAACCTCCCGGAGATGATATTACTTTTATCGGAATAAAATATTAGTAGTTGCGCACCTATCTATGTGTCTACAACGTAAAACCCTACATATCTGTAGCGTTAATCCTTGTATGAGTGTGAAGCTCCGCAACGCCTTCGTTGTTGTATTTTTAATCCCGTTCTTTTGTTATTAAGAATGAAAAAGTTACTTCTTACGGTTTTTATTAACGTAATCCGCTAAAGCATTAATTGAGGCAAAAATTTGTTTACCTAATTCGCTGTCTTCGATTTTTATTCCGTAATTATAATCTAAAGCAACGACGAGTTCCAGCGCGTCAATAGAATCAAGGCCTAACCCATCTCCGAATAGAGGCTCTTCATTAACAATATCTTCAGGTTCGATATCGTCTAATTCTAAAGTCTCTATAATCATGTTTTTAAGTTCGTTTTTTAATTCATTCATAATTATCCCCTTGTTTTAAACTAACCCGCCGTCAACGCAAAGAGTTTGCCCTGTAATATACGATGCGTTTGCAGAAGCAAGAAAACAAACCGCGTTTGCAACGTCCCCGGGTGTGCCCATTTTGTTTTGTGCAACGTTTGATAGAAGTTTTTTCTTTATGTCATCAGGTAGCTTTTCAGTCATATGCGTTTTAATTAATCCCGGAGAAACGCAGTTTACTGTAATCTTATACCTCGCAACTTCTTTTGATAATGATTTTGTGAAACTATAAATCCCGCCTTTACTAGCCCCGTAATTTGTTTGCCCTGCAACGCCTAAAAAAGCCGTTGGGGAAACCATGTTAATAATGCGTCCCCATTTTTTTCTTATCATTGCTTTGAGAGCCGCACGGGAGTTTAAAAATGTGCTTTTTAGGTTTGTGTCTATAACGCTGTCCCATTCTTCCGTTTTCATCATCATCAAATAGTTATCTTTAACTATTCCTGCGTTATTTACGAGAACGTTTACGGGAATATCATTGTTTTTAAGATAATCAAAAAGCTTTTCAACGTCTTTTTCGGATGAAGCATCGGATTTAATTGGATTGAAATTTTCTCCGAGTCCAGTTTTCAAATCTTCAGCGCTTTGTTCATCGGAATAATACGTTGCATATACATTTGCCCCGGATTTGACAAATAACCGTGATATACTTTCTCCTATGCCTTTTGTACCGCCTGTGATTAATACATTATATTCTGAAAAATCATAAGTAATCATACAAAATAAAATATAATAAATTATGCAGTTAAGAATAAATAATTACTATATTTTTAGTGAAATATTATTACCTGAATTGTATATCTGTTTTAATATGATATTAAGTTTACTGTAATTACCGGATAAGACTTGGTTTTCAAATTCAATATCGCATATATATTTAATATTATTTTTTTGGCAATAAGCTTTTGTTGACAGGATGAAAGTACAGGCAACATCAAAAACATCTTCGAAATTTATACCGTGTTTTTCTTTGGGATTATGTTCGTAATAACCCGCTATACAAATATCGCAATAACCGTGTTTAAGTTTATTGTATGATTCTAAAACTGCGCAAAGCCCGCTGCCGTTATCAGCAACGCATAAATTTTCTCCTTTAATTCCATAAAAAATGCAAATCTCGCCCATTACAATATTAGGCAAAGTGTATGTGAATTTCATAGGGCTTGCATACTCAACGCCTTTTTTTAATAACTCTGCGTAATAATCAGCATCGCTTTCCATGCTTCCCGTTAAAGAACTTATTACAACGCCGCATGAAGCAGGGTGTTCTTTTATCTTTTTCTTTAAACCGCTTTTTTTTAAAGCAATTTCAACAGATGCTAAACCGTATTTGCATAATCCAGGCATGCGATTTATTCTTTCCGGCGGGGTATTAAAAAAACCTTTAATTTTGATTTTATTTCCCTTTTCCGGAAATGAAAAATCTAAGGCAGATTCTTCAAAAGCGTAAGGAGTTATCAAACCGGTTTGTATTATTACAACGTCACTTGCCATATTTACTCCTCAAACCTGTTTACTATCAAAGCTGCGTTTGCTCCGCCGAAACCCGATGAGGTGCTTAAACACGTTTTCAATTCTGTTTTTATGTTTTGCGTTACAATATTTAGGCTAATATCCGGCTCCTGTTTTTCAAAACCAACGCATTTTGTAATAGTTTTTTCGTTAATTGCTTTAACGAGATAAACAACTTCGATTGCTCCCGCAGCACCCATTGTATGCCCGATTGCACCTTTAATGGAATTTACAGGCACGCGGCTATGAAAAACAGTGTTGAAAGCTTTTGCTTCCATTGCATCGTTGTAAACCGTTGAAGTGCCGTGAGCATTTATAAAATCAATTTGCTCTGCATTTATTCCGGCATAGCCTAGCGCTTTTTTAATGCATAAACTAAGGCCTGCACCGTCCCGGGATGGCCCGGTTATATGATTTGCATCATTGCTCGATGCAAAACCCGTTATTTCTGCAAGGGGGATAGCACCGCGTTTAATTGCAGGCTCAAGCTTTTCTAAAATTACGCATGCTGCGCCTTCTCCCGGAGTTAGCCCTTTTCTGTTTTTATCAAAAGGCTTTGCGTAAAAAGGGTCAACCGCCATTAGTTTTGAAAACCCGCTTACAATAAAATCACTGATTTCATCTGCTCCGCCTGCTACGGCAATATTATTGTCCGTATGTTTTAAATAACGGTAAGCTTCTCCTACTGCAATTGTTCCCGATGCGCAAGCATTTGAAACCGTTATAAAACGCTCATTTAAACCGAATTCTTCACGTAATTCCCGTTCACATGAGTTTAATAAAACTTCCCGTGAATTAGCCTGCCCCTCAAGCGTTGATGTCAAATTATTAATTCCGCCTTTAGTTGTGCCAAAGTAAAACCGTGCGTTTTGTAAGTCTTCTGGCTTTAATTTTGCTTTATCCTTTGCTTCTAAAAACGCAGATGCGAATAAATTAGAAGAACGTGTTTGAATTTTTTTTCCGCAATAGGGAAGGGGGAAGGTAATCCCGGCTGCATTGCCCTTCCAGATTTTTGCGTTTTTATAAGGAGTAAAAGCGTGTTTTCCCGTAGTTAAATTCATAAAGAACTCATTGCAGTTTCTTCCGCAGGCATTAATTGTGCCTATCCCCGTTATTACTATTCTATTGTTCATTTTTGCTTTGCTCTTTTTTCGTTGTTTTTAACCAATAAGGATTATTTTTGTCCTGCTTCCAAAAGGGGTAAAAACAAAACCATTGGTGCGGAAATTCTTTTACCGCATTTTCAATATAATTGCAAGCTTTTTTACAGGCATTTTGTAAATCTTGTTGTTTGTTTTTCGTTTTTTCAACGTATATAGGATTACCCACGCGTATTTCATATTTCATAAATCCCGTTCTAGCAGTATAAACTGGCAGGATAGGTGCACCGGAAATACGGCCTAAAATATACGGGCCTAAGGGGAAATCAACTTTGGAACCGAGGAAATCTATTTCCGTTGACCGCATACCGTGATACGCTCTATCGCCCTGAATGATAACGGTTTCCCCGTTTCTTAATGCGTTAATTATTTCAATGGATGCAAAACTAGATTTGTTAATGTAGATGTATTTTATTGTACTTCCCGTTGCTTTTGAACGCAAAGAGTGCGCATATTCCTGTATAGCAGAGGTTTCTTCTTCGATTCGTACAATCGTAAGCTTAACGTTTGATTTTGAAAATAATATAGCACCTATATCCCAGCTTCCGAGATGCATTGTTAAAAGTATTACGCCTTTGCCTTTTTCTTTTGCTTTGTCGAATACCTCCTGTCCAACGACTTTATGTTTAAATATACGGTTTCTTCTAAGTGCGAAAACCGAGTCCGTTAAACAAAAGGAATATTTTAAAAAAAGTTTAAAAGTGTGTAAAACGGCTTTTGCTTTGCTCTTAAGTTTGAATATGCGTTTCATATTCAAAATAACGCCCCGCCGTGATGATTTTAGATATAGAACGAAAAAAATAGCAAAGAACACGTTGAAAAATTCCCTTAACCCCGGCGGTGTTAATGGCGCTCCCACGAACAAAAATTTCCACCAGAACATTGTTTTTACAGTTCTTCCTTCTTGTTTCATTATTTTCTTTTGTCTTTTAAGCCTGATTAAGTAAATCATGAAGCGTATCAGCATATAAGAAATGCAAATTGAGACCGCAAAAAATATTGCAATGCCTAGCATCCATGAACCTAATAATTTGCCTGCATCCTCAAAATTAAAGCCATGGATTTTTATATGAACAATGCGTCCGTTTAAAACGAGTTCGCCAATCAATATTTGCGCTGCAACGATAAAAGGCACGGTTATAGGATTTCCGAAAAGCGTCCCGGCTATTGTCAGGGGTTTATTCAACGTAAAAAGAATTGCCGTTAACGTTGCGATTAACCAGTGTATTCCGTAAACAGGAAGCGTTCCTATTCCAATGCCTAATGAAAGAGCAACGGCAATTTTATTATCACTTAAATTTTCCTTTAAGGATTCTTTAACTTTTGAGTGGATTTTTTTTATAAATTTCACGTTAATATTTCTCCCGGAATAAACCGCTTTGTTTTCCGGCTAAATTTAATAAAAATAAATTGATGTTTACTCGTTAAAATCCATTAACGTTTTATTTTTTATAAGTCCGGCTATTTTCTCTATGTCGTTATAAAGAGGTTTGTCATCCTCAAAGAAATCAACGTGTTTTCGTACATTATTGTATAGTTCTTTTGCCTTATCGGAAAACTTTTCAACGCCTCTAAAATCAGCGGCCTGGCATAACGCAAGAATTTCAATCGCAAGAATATAGCGCAGGTTTTTTAGTATTTCGAAATTCTTTCGCGCTGAAATTGTTCCCATGGATACAACGTCCTGATTATTTGCGTTGCTCGGTATACTTTGAATACTTGCAGGAACACTCATAACCCTTGACTCCGCAACTAAGGACGTGGCTGTCATTTGCGCCCCGGCAAACCCGCTGTTATGGCCAACGTCTTTGACAAGCATTGCAGGCAAACCCGCATTATACGATTCGTTTACAAGGCGGTCAATTTGTCTTTCTGCTAAAATAGATATTTTTATTGCGGCCATTTTTACAATATCCATTGCAAATGAAATTTGCTGCCCGTAAAAATTACCACCGTGAAAAACTTTTCCGTTGTCCACATCAATTATAGGATTATCCGTAGTTGCGTTTAATTCCGTTGTGATTGTATTTCCCGTGAAATCAATTAAATCCCGCACACTGCCTAAAATTTGTGGCACACAGCGGATAGAATAAGGGTCCTGTACGTAGTATTCGCTGTTGTATACAGTGTATTCGTGCCGGTATTCCATTTCCACAATTTTATCCGCTTTCAATATCTCCTGTCCACGGAGACACTCTGAGCCTTTTAAGTTTTCTAATAATGCTTTTGCGGACTGTTTTTGCCCGTTATGTTGTCTTACCCTGTGAACGTTTTCATTAAAGGGTTCTGCGCTTCCGAAATGCGTTTCAACTAAAAACGAAGACGTTAATTCTGCCAAACGCGTTAGGTAATTAATATCGCTTTGAATTAATGCCGCCATTCCCGTCATAGCCGAAGTTCCGTTAACGAGCGCAAGGCCTTCTTTTGCTGCTAATTTAACAGGGTTTATTTTTGCTTTTTTAAGAGCATCCTTTGCTTTATGAACGTTGCCGTTTTGGTCAAGAACGTTGCCTTCGCCGATAATTGCCAGAGCTAAATGGCCTAAATGTATTAAATCACCGCTTGCCCCTAAAGAGCCTTTTGAAAAAATAAAAGGGTGAATTTTATTGTTAATCATTTTGATTAAAGTTTCTAAAGTATCGCGTTTTATCCCTGAATAGCCTTTTGCAAGAACATTAGCACGGGCAATCATGATAGCGCGTATAACCTCAACATCAAGGTGTCTATCAACTCCGCTTGTAAGGTGATAGATTAATTTTTTTTGCTGTTCTAAAATGTGTTCTTTTGAAATTATACGGTTACACAAAGGTCCGTAACCCGTTGTTAGTCCGTAAACTATTTCATGATTTTTAACAATGTTGTCAATTATTTCCCTCGCTTTTTTAATTTTACCATAAGCTTGATTGGATAATTCAACTTCAGTATAATCTTTAGCGCATTTCTCAACTTGTTTTACTGTAAGGTTATTTCCGTTTAGTATAATTTTCATTTTATCACCGGGGTATTTTAAGTATTTTAAAAATATTATTATTGATATATAAATCAAGAATTTTTTTCTTAATTAGTTTCATTGAAGGCGTTATTTCGTTTTTTTGTAAATCCGGCTCTCTTTTGATAATTGCAATTTCTTTTATCCTCGAATATTTTTCCGGATTCTGATTGTTAATTTTAATAACGTTTTCAATTAAATACTTTTCAATTTCATCATCGAATTCCGGTATGAAAACAACGGCAACGGCAAAATCATAGCCATCCATACCCAAAACAGCGCCCGAAACGTTATCCAAATCCATTAGTTTTTTTTCAATATCAGCAGAGTATACTTTTTTTGCGTTAGACAGCTTGAAATAATCTTCTTTTCTGCCGGTAATGTATAATTCCCCGTTTTTAATTACCCCCAAATCGCCGGTATGAAGCCATCCTTTATAGTTAATTTTTTCCTTATTTAAATCTGGTTTTTGCCAATACGCTTTCATAACGTTAGGGCCTTTTGCAAGAATTTCGTTTTCTTTTGTTAGTTTCATTTTGCAGCCGGGCAATGCTTTACCTACGCTTCCGTAAACGCATTTTTTATTAGTATCCTGAGAAGTTATTCCCGGAGTTGCTTCAGTTTGCCCCCAGCCCTGAAATATCTTTCCGTTATTTTGCGTTATTTTATCGAAAACGCGTTTGTTTAATATTGCTCCGCCGGAAAAAAAGTATCTGTGCCCCTCGTGGATAACCTTGTTTATTTCATTTTTTGAAATCCCTGTATTTATTAACTTATTGAATACAGCGGGCACGCTAAAAATAATTGAAGGTTTGTGCCCTATAATATTTTCATAAAATGTTTTAAAATCCTTTGCGCCTTTTTCTGAAATAACTAAATTAGCGCCTGCGTTTAACGCGTTAAATAATTCTAGTATACCGCCGAAACAATGATACCACGGCAGGTGAGAAAAAATAGTATCGTTCTTTTTAATATTAAATATTTTTTTATGCGCGTTAATTTGATAACTAATGTTTTTATACGTTATTTCAATGCCTTTTAGGTTTCCCGTAGTGCCGCTGGAAAAATATATGCACGCTGTCTGGTTAAGTGATAATTTGTTTAATTTTTTTTTTATTGAACTAACACAATTGCTTTGCGTTTTACTGCTTTCAGGAATTTGCATGAAATTGTTTTGCTGAGATTTCGTAAGCTTTACTTTTACGTTTTTGTTAATGTAGATAAAATCCGGTTCAATGTAACGGATAATTTCTCCGTTTTTTTCTTCGGAAAACCCCGGAAATACAGGCACATAAACTACGCCGTAAAATAAACACGCAAGCATTAATTTTAGCATATCATAATTGTTAGCAGAAAATATTAATACCCTTTTTCCCTGTTCGATTTTTATTTCATTAAAATAACCAATTATGCCTGCAACTTCATTAAGTAATTCTTTGTAATTATAAACCGCGTTGTTTGAAGGTTGACTTATTTCACTTCGGGAATTTATAAAAGTGTTAATAAATCCATATCCCGGATGTTTGTGTAATTTCAATTAACATGCCCCCGATTATTTATACTTTTTGTTTTTAAGGCGTTATTTTTTTTTGATTAAAAATAATCCCGCTTACTAAGCCATTTTATTTACATTTTTGCCTTTTTATAATTTGTAAGAAAAAATTAATATTTAATTAACTTAAATTCAATGTATTTAAACCCTGTTGTTTTCTTTTTTGTATTTAAAAGTTTAAAAAATTATATTTTTGGGATAAAAAAATTGATATTAAGCTGATAAGGTGTTTAAATGTAAATATTAAAATAAAAATCTTTACGGAAGAGTGAAATTAGATTAACAAATTTATTAATAATTGACTATTAAGTAGTGATATTTTAAATTTGTTTTGAAGTAATGTATAAGTATGCGGAGTTAGTATGAATAAAATATCAGCAGGGGAAAAAACCAAATCACACAAAAGTTCGGAAAGTAAGATTTTTCATGATAATTATTCCGGCTTTTCTATATCAAAAAGAAATACAGGGCTTCCTAAAAAAGTTAAATCTTTGTGTCCTGAATGTTTAAAAGTTATTCAGGCGGAAATATACGCAGAGGGTATGGAAGTTCGCATGAAAAAAACGTGTGATGTGCACGGGGAATTCATTGATATAGTTTATTATGACCCTGAGCTGTATTTAAAACAGGAACGCTTTTACTTTAGCGAAGGAAAAGGTCTTTCTAATCCGCATACAACGTATAAAGGTAACTGCCCTTCTGACTGCGGTATTTGCAGTAAACACTCTTCTCATACTGTTTTAGCAAATATTGATTTAACGAACAGATGCAATTTAAAATGCCCGATATGTTTTGCAAATTCAAATGCAGCGGGTTTTGTATACGAACCGGATTTTGAAGAAATCGTTGAAATGTTTAAGGTATTACGGAATAATAAACCCGTTCCCTGTACAAATATTCAATTCGCCGGCGGAGAACCTACGATTCACCCCCGTTTTATTGATATAGTTAAAAAAGCAAACGAAATGGGTTTCATGCATTTGCAGGTTGCTACAAACGGCCTTACACTTGCAAATGATGTTAATTTTGCCCATAAATTACGTGAGGCAGGGCTTCAATACATTTATTTGCAGTTTGACGGCCTTGATGATGATATATATTTGCAAACCCGCGGAACGCGGCTTCTTGAAAAGAAAATGCAGGCAATTGAAAACTGCCGGAAAGCCGGTCTTCGCGTTTTGTTTGTTCCTACAGTAATTAAGGGAGTAAATGACCACCAGATTGGCGATATAGTAAAACTTGCCCTTGATAATATCGATATTATGACGGGAATATCATTTCAACCCGTTACTTTTACAGGGAGAATAGACCAGCAGGAACGCCTTGCTAAAAGAGTAACAATGGGGCATATCGGCCATTATATTCAAGACCAAACCGGGTTGATTAACGCTAAGGAAGATTGGGTTCCTTTGTCGAGTATAACCCCGTTTTCCGAAGTTTTTGA
>CAYUYT010000047.1:0-19693 GCA_964449345.1 uncultured Spirochaetia bacterium
GAAGGATTTCTCAAAAATAATTGGAAATGCTATTCATGATCCCCTAATTTTATGTGATTATGCAACAGGATGCAAAAAACTAGCTGATGCAATTATAGCAGTTGAATCAAAAAAATTTGATAATTTTTTTACTCAAAATTATAAAGAAAGCGAAACATTATGTAAAATTTTAAACCAATGTTTATATGTCCTTCAAAATGATCCAAATAAAAAAATTTGGAAAAATAATTAAAATTTAAATTAAATTTATTTTGCAATAAAATTTTTATGTGTCGATATTCATTAATATAAGTGTTATAATAGAAAGAAGATGCATTATATAATAGAACTTTTCCATTATACAATTCACAGAAAAAGTTTTAAGCTTTTTCTCGTTATATTTTTCTCCGTGTTTATTATAGTAACATGGACCGGTAAATTTATCATTACCGAATTTGACAAATTAAAAGACGGTTTTTTAGAAGACTTAAGCGTTTCCATTAACAAAAAAATTCAGATTGGAAATATATCCGGGGATTATCTCTACAACTTAAATATTAATGACATCTCAATAATGAACCGCAAAGATAACACTGTTTACGTTAACGTACCTAAAATAAACGTTGAATATAATATTTTACGCATTCTACTTGATAGCGGAAACGGGCTTAATTACATAAAACGCATAAAACTATCTAACTTCGATATTTATTTACGCGACGGTCTTTTTAGTACACAGAAAAACAAATCAAAAACAACAAAGAAAAAACAGGAACAAGCAAAATCCGGCGGTAACTTTCTAAAAACTTTTGAAAAAATCCCCAAGCTTGAAGTAAAACTTGAAAATGGACGCGTAACACGTACTCTTTGGGGGGGGAGACGCCTTGTAATAGATAAAATTAACGGTTCGTTTGAAAAGAAAAAAACAAATAATACTGCCAAACTTTCCGGTAATTTAACTTTTTACGACAAAGAACAAGTATTAAAAGCGCAATTTTCAGTTTATGTTTATAAAACCGATGGCGACATATTTACAGCAGGGTTAATTCATTTAAGAAACGTGCGTTACGGTGTTTTTTATCTAAAAGAAGCAATAATAGGATTGACAGTTAATAAGCAAAGCGTTAAGTTCATAACGCTAAAACGCCCTATATCAAATATTCTTCTGGAAAAAGTATATCATCAGGTATTTGAACCGGCTAAAAAATACGATACTTTACCAACTTTTTCGGGTGAATTTAATTTTAAAAACAATACATTCAAAGCAAATGCGGTTTTACACTCAGCGCCACACACGGTTAACAAAGTTTATAATTTTTTTGTCCGTCCGAAAGCAGGGGGGGTGTTTAAATACGGATTTTATCCTTACGGTAAAGCAAATTTTGAATTAAATCTAAACAACGGAAAAATGCGTTATAAAGCTTCATTATCAGTTCCTAACGTATTTATCTTAAAAGACAGATTTAGCGCATACATAACGGGCAATAATAAAGCTTTATATTTTAACACCTTGCGTTATAAAAATTCGGACGGTTTAATAACGGGCAACGGTAAATATGAATTTGGCAAACTTATTCCCGAATTGAAATTATTTTGTGAAGATTATACACTACCGATAGGCGACGGGGTTCAATTCTCCATGTCAATTTTAACAAATCAGACAGGTGAAAAAAGTTTTGATGTAATTTTTGAAGATATAGATGCAACGACTTATCATAAAGAAAAACTCGTTATATCTTTTGCCTTAACTGAAAACGCAATTTCAATAACCTCTGACACAATAATTAACGAAAAACTTAAACTTGAAGTAATAATACCCACTAAAGGCGGGTCAATAACTGCTAAAATAAATTTTTTAGGAATTAAACTTGAAGATATAAAAGACGCGATCAACCCGAAATACCTTGCTTATACCCCTGTTGATACCGAAGACAGAGACAGATACATTGTTCGCGGAAATATCACAGCAAAAATAGGTGGGACGGAAAAAATCGTTGTTGATGCGGATATAAATGTTCTGAACGAAGAAAACGAAGATAAATACCTTTTAAAAACGGATATAAATTTTAAAAATAATACTCTCACTTTTAATAAGATTCTCGGTTTAAATGGAGATTTAATATTAAAAGGCCGTGTACGCATTGACGGTAGATATATCTTCCCTGAATTTCAAGGCAGATTTAAATTCTGGGAAATTAACCTTGCAGGACGCGTTATAACAGGACCCGTTGTTAGAATTCAAGGGCTGTTAAACCATCAATTCTCTTTTCACGGTGAAATTAAAGATAATAAAATAAAATTTTTCGTTGACCTAGACGATTTTGTTTTCGTTATTGCAAGAAAACCCATAAAACTTTCCGAAAGCATGGTTTTCATTTACGATACTGCAAAAAAACAATTAAACGCATACGGAACTGTTCTTTGGCATAATATTGATATTTTTGATGGTAAAAAAACAGCTATTTGGGTTCAATTTTCTTTATTAAACAACGTTTTAACTGCACATGAAGTCGTTATGATGAGCGATTTTTTGTCTAAGCAAAACTTAAACTTAGAATCAGGCACGCAGGGATACGGCAAAGTAATGATTGACCCAGTTTACAGCAGGGTTGTTGTGGAGGCAACCGAGTTAAACGATAGTTTTAAAATATTTTTTGCAATCGGGCTTAGTTCAAACATTATTCAAACCAAGGTAAGTTTTCTAAAGCCCTTTGATTTTACCCGGGTCGATCCTGATTTTTATAAAAAATTTCTTCCGGGAATAAAACGGGGACAGGTTACAAGCGGAACGATTACTGCCTTAGGTCCTGATTATGATGTTAAATTAAAGGGAAATATTAAAGTTAGCAATGGCTTATGGGAAACAATTCCTTTTAACGGAACAATCAACTTTAACCTTAATAACGATGTATTGGTTCTCAAAAATCTTCACATATATAATAAAAAATTAGATATAAAATTAAAAAAACTCATTTTAGCCATGGATGATTCATGGCAGTTTGATTTTAACGGTAATTTTAAAATTAATTTCATAGATAATGATATCAGCGGCAATATTTCTTTTAAAAGTGAAAACGTAAAGAATGATAATAAAGTCTCAATATCTTTAACCGGACTAAATATAAACGAAAATAAAATTAATAACATAAACCTTGAACTTATCACAAAAAATATGCGTTTTCACGATATATACCACAATAATTGGTCTATTAATATGTACTCACAGGACAATCGAGATTTTATCGGGAAAATTTACCGTAAAAAAGATTACTACAAAATAGACATAGCATATTTTATAAGCGAACAGGAATTCACAACTCTTGAAGGAACTATCAAAGGACAAAACCTCGATATAACGTTTCACTCGAACGAAGTTAAATTAGACTTTTTAAATTATTTGAATACTGGCTTATTCAACACAACGGGAAGGATGCGTTACAGCATAAATTTTAAGGGCCCGTATTATTCTCCTGATTTATACGGTTTTGTAAAAATAGTTGAAGGAAAATTTATAATTCCCGGCTTTATTAACGTTTTTACGGACCTTAAAGCATACCTTAATTTTTATAAAAGAAGGGTGGATATAAATTATCTTGAAGTTGACAACGGAAGCGAAAAAATTCAAGGCAAAGGTTTTCTCCTTTTCAATAATTGGTCAAAACCCGATTCGGCGGTAACGTTAAAAACCGTAAAAGATAACGGCATAAGCGTTGATATGGGAATAGGTATGTTCAGGGTTAAAGGAAACGTAAAGTTAAATCTCGCATTACAAGGTGAAAACGGCTCTAACTCACTTAAAGGCAAAGTGATTCTTGATGAAAATATAATAATAATTACACCAATAACATTTAATATTGGCAAAGAGACAAAAAAGCTAAAACCAAAGTCGCAAAAAACTTTCTTTGATAATTTTGGGCTTAACCTTGATTTGATAATAGGCAGTGGTGTAGATTTGCGGCTTAATCCTGAAATTCTGGAAATGCGTTTATTAGAAGGCAGCAAACTCAACTTAAAAAAAGACCCGGGATATAAAAATCCGGTAATAATCACGGGAACATTAGAAGCCCGAAGCGGTGTTCTAAAAGCATACAATTCAAATTTCAATATAACTTATTCAAAAATAGAATTTAAAAACGAGTTTAGTTCAATAGGCGTTAGAGGAAAAACGAAAAGAAAAAACAAAATTTACATGACTTTAAATTCACGTAAAATTGTCCGGGATGAAGAAGATGAACGCATTGATGTATATTTGAATTTCAACGGGGAAATAAATTCTGATACTTTAAGAAACTTTAGCAAATACTTAGTAATGAATATTCCGGCGGGACGTTCACATCAGGAAATATACTCTATGCTTGGCAGCGGCGAGGGGCTATCTTTATTACTTTCCCCCGTTCTAAACGTATTTAGAGACCAACTCGGTTTTATAGATACAATATCAGGAAAAACGCAAGCATTTGAAAACCTTTCACGGCGAAAAACAAGCGACCGGGATGCTATTGATAGCCCGGAGCAAAGGCGTTTAAATCCTTTACATAACACTGAATTTAAAGTAGGCAAATATATAAATATTTTCGGAATTTTCAGCAATAATTTCTACATTGAATATTCATATATTTTCAAGCAGTCCCCTGCAAGCAATGAGATAACAGGTTATCATAAAATTGGCGTGGACTGGACACTTTTTAATTTTAATACCGGAAATATCAGGCTAAATTTCACTTACTCGCCTTATGCCCAGGGAGATGAGTATTTATATGAGCCAAAGGGTATGGTAATAACCAACATTCTTTTCTAAAATTATTATTACTTCGTATAATGCTTGACAAATTTCAAAACTTTAATTTTTTTTAGCACTATATTTATTTTTAGAACAAAACAAAGCAAAAGGTGTTAAGCAAAATAATATGAAAATCAACAAAATACTAATAATTTTTATCTTTATAATACTAAATACAATAACTCTATTCAGTTATACCGAATATCAAGGATATACAATAAAAGCAATTAGATTTGAAGGATTGAAATTTTATACCCCGGAAAATTTAAAAGATAATATGCAAAGCACAGAAGGGCAGCCATTTAGCCCTTATTATATTAATAAAGATTTCAAACGCATATACAGTTTAGGCGCATTTAAAGACATTAAAATGTATGTGCAAAAAGCTCAGGACAATCAGGTAGTAATAACGTTCAAAGTAAATGAATATCCGAAAATTGATGAAGTGATATTCGAAGGCGTTGACGAATTAAGTGATTCGGATGTATCGGATGTTATGCGATTGCGGGAGGACTCACATTACAACCCCGCTTATATCCCCCGGGATAGAAAAGAAATAATAAAACTATACAAAGAAAAAGGATTTCTATACACACGCGTATCTTTTAAAATGGAAAAAAGTGATGAACCCAATAAAGTCGTTCTAAAAGTAGTACTAAACGAAGGAGAAAAAATATTAATCGAGCAAATTACTATTTACGGAACTAAAAATCTTGACAAATCCGAAGTAAAAAAAATTATGGAAAACTCCGAAACAACCCTACTAGGCGGAGACCAAACTTATTCAGAACATAAAAAGAAATCCGATATACAAAGAGTATTATCTTATGCAAGGTGGAAAGGATACCTTTTTGCTAGAGTTGTACGTTATGATGTAAAAATTGACTGGGTTGACCCGGAATTTAAAGATAAACGAGGCTATTATATTGAAGTAGAAATTGAAGAAGGCGAAAAATGGAAAATGGGCAAAATCACCTTCAAAGGCAATAAGCTTTTTACTTCAAGAGAATTACGTGGTTTAATGCAAATAAAACAAGGCGATACTTACGACGAATTAAAATTCAAAAAATCACTGCAAGCAATTTACGATTCTTACAGAACACAAGGTTATATATATACTAAAATTACTATAATAGAAACCTACGACAGGAAAAACAACGTTGTTAGTTTTCTTTTCGATATATTCGACGGAGACAGAGCCCACATTGAAACAATCATTTTTAGAGGAAACACAAAGACAAAAAGTTACGTTTTAGACCGTGAACTTAGAATATGGGAAGGTGAAGTTTTTAACATAGCGAGAATAAATGTCTCTAAATTCCTTTTGAACCGCTTAGGATATTTCAAAAAAGTGGACATGGATATTCGCCCATCATCAGAAGAGGGGCTCGTTGATTTAATATTCACCGTAGAACCCCAAAGAACGGGTATGATTTCCTTCGGCGGAGGTTACGGTACTTTATCCGGCTTTACTATTTTTACAGAAGTTTCCGAGAAAAACTTTCTTGGCAGAGGCTATACTATCTCAGCAAGAGGCGAGTACGGGCAATACACAAAAGAATTACGCCTTTCATGGTCATCAAGATACCTAACGCGATACCTTCCTATTTCATGGGGAGTTTCTGCGGGGATAAGATGGCAGCGAAGAATGACAGTTCCGTACTATGACAGAAACGGCGACGGAAAACCGGATAAACTCGTCGCTAAAGGCGACGGTTCAGGGGATTTTGTTCTAGTTCAATCTTCGGGTAGAGGTGAAGGACAGGCAGCAGGCTCACATACTACTAATAATGCTTACGGGGGATCCACAAATTATGACTTACAGTATGTTTCTGAAGACGAGTGGCTTAATTACATTGATTATGATAAAAACGGGGATTTCGCCTTAAGCCCGACAACGGATGCTTCTACTGAAGAAAGATATTATGACGAGTTTAATATTTTTGCCCGGTTTAACATTGGCTACAGCTTTGCAAACTTTTTTCACATAGGAACGGGCTATTCTTTTACTGCAACGCAGTTATCAAATGTTAACCCTTACGGCAACGCAGACTGGTGGAATGACTATAACTATATCACAGACGGCAATGACGGTACAAGTTATCAAACATATATAACTGTTTCAAACCTTTATGAAGAATTACCCGGTGCAAAGACAACGCTTAAAAACGCGTTAACAACAGAGCATTGGTTATTTACAAGCCGTGTTCCCGTTAGTATTAGTTTTAACAATACGGATGATAATTTCAATCCGACTACAGGGCTTTCAGCGTCTGCGACATGGTCGTTTGTAGGCTTAGGAGGGGATGTAAAATATAACCTTCTAAATGTTGAAACAGCGTTTTACATTCCATTACCTTTAAATTTTGTTTGGGCCAACAGAGTGGGAATGGCAATAATATTCCCGTGGTTCAATCAAGAACATCCTTTAGTACTTGAAGGAAGCAAACTAAGTTTCGACGGAATAAACGAGGGACGCGGTTGGCAGGATTATATTTATTATGACAGATATAGGGGTTATGGAAAAGTCGTTCTTTCCAGTGAATTACGCTGGCCTATCCCTGCAACGAATAAGATTCTCTGGTGGGTATTTTTCTTTGACGGAATCGGAATTAATAATTATCCCAAAGGCGGAAGATTACCCGGAAATTTATCAAACGAATATATTTTCAGTTGGGGTTTCGGTCTACGGATACAAATTCCTATGTTCCCGATACGGCTTTACGGCGCTCAGCGTCTTGAATGGGTAAACGGAACGTTAAAACCCGCGTCAGACTCACTTGAGTTTGTATTTAGTATTGCAGGTTATTTCTAGATAAAAGCAATAAATAAGTATAATTTTAATAAATTTTACTTTTTAAATTTTTAAATTACTTATTTCTAACTAAATTATATTAGTATTTGTTAATTTTTTATTGATTTTATATTAAACTATTAATAGTTTAATTACTATATTCAATTCCAATTTTTCCGGCGAGAAGATGAAAAAAAATTTATTAATTATTTTATTTTTATTATTGAACATATCGAATATGTACCCTGACCGTTACATAAAAATAGCGAGTATTGATTTCGGTTATATTTTTAAAAATTATTCCGCAACCAAACTCGTTCGACTTAAATTGAAACGCTTGCGTAACAAGGTCTTACAAAGAATAAAGAGAGAACGTAATCAGCTTAAAAAGCTGATTTATAACTATAAAAGAGATAAAAAACGTTACTCTGAATTAGAAAAAAGATGGCGTTTTAGCGAAATAAAAATAAAGAGGGCACGGTTAACTGAAAAAATTGAATATTATAAAAACCGATTAAAAATAATTGAAAAGAAATATACTATTAATTTTGCGAGGGAAATATACCTTGCAACGAAAAAAATAGCTAAGAAAAAGGGATTTTCAATTGTGGTCAAAAAAAATGTTATCCTCCACGCAGACGGCCGGTATAACCTGACACAATTTGTTCTAAATTACCTTGAAAGAAAATTGCGCGGAGAAAAACGCGAATAAAATATTTTTGGAGTTTACAATGAAACGCATCGCTTTACCGTTATTAATCTTAATATCCTTTATTTCAATCAACGTTTATGCAGAAAAAGTTAAAATTGCTAAGATTTGTTACGTTAACACGAACGCTTTACTCAAAGTTCACCCTGCTTCAAGAAACGTTATCAAAGAACTGCAAGAAACGCGCAACAAATATCAAAATGAAATTAATTCTCTTGAAAATGAAGTTAAAAACCTTGAGAATAAAGTTAAAAACGACGGTCCTAATATGAGCCAAAGTGAATTACGGTCATTGACAACAAAATTGGAAGCAAAAAAAGAAGCTTTAAACGACCGAATTACAAAAAGAAATAATGAATTACAAGAGATACAAAGAAAAAAATTACAACCTGTGTACAAACAAATTTTAGAAGATATAAAAAAATATGCATCATCCCTTGGCTATAACATCGTTATTGATTCCAGATATGTTTTGATAGGTGCGCCTGATCTTGACATTACAAGTGATTTGAAAAGGATATTTATGAATAAAAGATGAAAACTTACAGCGCTTATGAAATTGCAGATATAATACACGGAAAATTGTTCGCTGAAAAAGATATAAAGATAAAAGGCATAAGTGCCCCTGAAAATGCAGGGGAAGGCGATATTGTATGCTTTCACAGCGCAAACGGCTTTAATGACAAATTGCCCAATGCCTCTTTATTCGTAATTGATGAAAAATATTCTTTTGATTTGAAACCATGTATTAAAGTTAAAAATACAAAAAAAGCTTTTATAAAATTACTCAACCTTTTTGACCCTTTTAGGGAAACTATTAGCAAAGCATTTATTTCTAATACAGCTAATATCCACAGTAGCGCTAAAATCGGTAAAAATTGCTCAATATATCACAACGTAAGTATTATGCAAGACGTTACCATAGGTGATAACTGTAAACTTTATCCAAACGTTTACATTGGTGATAAAGTAAGAATAGGAAATAATGTAACTCTCAAACCATGCGTAATTATAGAAGCCGGCGTAACAATCGGAAATAACGTAATAATAAATTCAGGGACTGTTATCGGTACAGACGGTTTCGGTTATTTTGACTTTCAAGGTAAAAAAGAAAAGATTCCGCAAATCGGCGGGGTAATTATTGAAGATAATGTTGAAATTGGTGCTAATGTATGTATTGACAGAGCAACTTTGAGCAATACCATAATTAAAGAAGGGACTAAAATTGATAATTTAGTTCAAATCGGACACAACAGCATTGTGGGTAAAAATTGTATTTTAGTTTCTCAAGCAGGTATTTCGGGCAGTTGCAACATTGGCAATAATTGTATAATTGCAGGACAAGCGGGAATTTCTGACCATGTGGAACTAGGAGATAATAGCATTGTTATGTCTAAAAGCGGGGTATCAAAATCTTTTCAGGAAAAAAATTCAATGCTTTTTGGGATACCGGCTAAAGATGCCCGGAAAACGAAACGCATTATTGCGTCAATGAATAAATTACCCGAACTAATAAAAAAAGTAAACAAAATTGAAAAATCTTTACAAAATTACAAAACAAATCAAGGAGAATAAATAGTATGGGTGAAAAAAAATTAAACATTCTAGAAATTATGGATTTCCTTCCCCATCGTTACCCTTTTCTAATGGTTGATAGGATAGAAAGCATTGAAGGACAAAAAATTATCGGTATTAAAAACGTAACAATAAATGAACCCCACTTTCAGGGACATTTTCCAGGAAAACCCATAATGCCGGGTGTTCTCATTGTAGAAGGAATGGCACAATGCGGCGGTATTCTTGCTTTTCAAAGCGTACCGAATCCAAAAGAAAAACTTGTATATTTTGCAAGTTTAGACAATATAAAATTTCGGAGGCCAGTAGAACCCGGAGATACTATTCGTTATGAAATTGAAGTATTACGTTTTTCCGGTAAAATATGCAAAATGAAAGGCGCTGTTTACGTTGGGGAGGAACTTGCGTGTTCCGCTGATATGCTGGCAACTTTAATGGATAAACCCAAACCTGAATAATGATACACAAAACTGCAATAATTGACCCGAAAGCCGAAATTGATGAAGATGTAATCATAGGCGCGTTTTGCATAATAGGGCCTTATGTAAAAATTGAAAAAAATACAATCTTGCATTCTAATGTGGTTATTTACGGTAATACAAAAATCAGACAGGGATGTGAAATTTATCCTTTTAGCGTGATAGGCACACGTGCACAAGATATAAATATCAGCAAAGAATATATAGGCAACGTGGAAATTCAAAACGACGTTACTATTCGAGAACAGGTTACAATACATTCCTCGACTTCTACGGATTCATGTACAATAATCGGTGAAAACTGTTATTTAATGGCGACTAGCCATATAGCTCATGATTGCGTTCTCAATAAAAACGTTATTATGGCTAATTCCTCAATGCTAGCAGGCCACACTTGCGTTGGAAAAAACGTATTCATTTCAGGGGGGGCAGCAATTCATCAATTTTCAAAAATCGGCGATTACTCTTTTATTATTGCCTGTTCAAGAACCGTACAGGATGTGCCGCCTTATGTAATGACAGCGGGAACAAGCCCGACCGAATACGCCGGAATTAATATTGTGGGTTTGAAAAGAGCCGGATTCGCAAAGCAGGATATTGCAAAAATTAAACAAGCTTATCAAATACTCTATAAACAAGGCATGAAAACTACGGAATCATTCGAAAATCTAAAACAATTTTCAACCGATGAAGCTATTGTGCGAATTATAAATTTTATTGAGTCATCAAAAAGAGGCATAATAAAAAAATGGAAAGGAAGAAACTCCTTGTAATTACCGGAGAAGTATCCGGCGATCTACACGGTTATAACATAGCAAAAGAATTATTAAACAATAAAAATATAGAAATTCACGCTGTAGGGGGAGAAAAACTTAAATCTTTAGACGTTAAAATTATTTCCGATATAACGCCCTACTCCACTATTGGCGTTACTGACTTTATTCCTTTTTTAGGTAAAATACTAAAGGCAAAGAAAAAAATTAACCGCGCAATTAATAATAACGAATATCATACGGCAATTTTTATAGACAATCAAGGATTAAATATACCTTTGGCAAGGCAATGTAAAAAACGAGGAATTAAGTGTGTTTATTACTTTCCTCCCATTGTTTCCGTATGGGATAGAAAAAACGCAAAAATTATACCGAAAATATTCGATTTAATACTTTGCCCTTTTGAAAAAGACGCAATTATATACCGAAATAACAAAGGAAACGCAATATTTACAGGACACCCGTTTATAGATACCGTAAAAACAACGGTATCTAAAAAAACAACTTTAAAAAAACTTAACCTTGATAATATGAACAACCTTATCGGAATATTTCCCGGCTCACGCATAAAAGAAATCAAAAATCTTTTACCCGTTATTCTAGCCGCTTGCGGGAAATTAAAAAATAATAATTTGAATTTTGTAATTTCCCGTGCCCATAAATCTTTTCACAATTTAATCATTGATATAGCTTCGCAGTATAATATAGACGCAAAAATAATCACGGGAACGGATTATAACGTAATAAAGAGTTGTAAAGCAATAATCGGGGCTAGCGGATCCCTTGCAATAGAAACAGCGCTTTTAAAAACGCCAATGATTGTAGTATATAAAACTTCATGGTTAACGTATTTTTTAGCAAAAATTTTAATTAAAACCAAATTTATTTCATGGCCTAATATTATATTAAATAAAAAAGTATTCCCGGAACTAATTCAAAAAAAATTTAATTCTGATAATATTTACCGGGAATTATTAAAAATAATAAAAAATAGTGAGCCGATAGAGGAAACAGACTTTGATGATTTTAGGCAAAGACTTGGTAAACCCGGTGTAATAAAACGAATTGTAAAAATAATAAAAAAGGAAATAAAAAAATGAGCAGAATACTAGGCATTGACCACGGAGAAAAAAAAATCGGGTTAGCCGTAAGCGATAAATCCGCAACAATAGCGAACTCAATTAATTACATTAATAATGATAGTAATGTTATTGATAAATTTCACGGTATTGTTAAAGAATATGAAATCAGAGAAATTGTAATGGGTTTACCTATAAAATTAGACGGGGAAGACAGCATTCAAACGGAAAAAGTAAGAGAATTCAAATCAATGCTCGAACAGGAACTAAATTTACAAATTGAATTTATCGACGAAAGATTAACAACGAGTTATGCGGAAAAAATTTTAATATCCGGCAACGTGAGGCGTAAAAAACGCAAAGAAAAAATAGACAGCCTGTCGGCGCAAATATTGTTACAAAATTATTTAGATAAAAAGCAAAAATAATAAATTTTTGTTTCAATTTTTCAATAAAGTGTTAATATATTATTAACGTAAGATTGTAATTTTAATGCTTAATAACATGAATAAACAAAAGACAATAAAAAATGAAATAAAAATAAGCGGGATAGGTATTCATAGCGGATTGCCATCAGAAGTCATATTTAAACCTGCGCCTGTAAATACGGGTATTGTTTTTTATAAAAAAACACCGGATAAAAAAATCGTGATAAAATCTTGCGTGGCTTTTGTAATCGATACGGTAAATCAGGTTACTTTGGGAAATGAAGAGCGAAGGATTCAGACAGTCGAACACCTTTTGTCTGCTTTATACGCTTTAGAAGTTTCCAATTGTATAATTGAAGTATGCACTCCGGAAATTCCAATTATGGACGGCAGCGCTTATCCTTTTGTGCAGGCAATCAAACAAGGTGGAATTAAAGAACAAAACGCAGAGTTTAAATCCATACGTATTCCGCATCCTATATGGGTTACGGATGGGGATAAATATCTCGTTATACTTCCTTCTGAAAAGCAAGAGTTTAATTTCCATATTTCTTATTCACATCCTGAATTGGAAAATCAATCTTTTTACTTACCTGAACTAAACCATGAAGTATATGAAGAGGAAGTTTCCAAAGCGAGAACATTCGGATTTTACGAAGATTGGGAATTTCTCAAAAGCAAAAACCTTGCAAATGGCGCGTCCCTTGACAATACTGTGGTTTACGATAAAGACGGCAGAATGAACAATACATTGCGTTATAAAGATGAACCCGTGCGGCATAAAATGCTTGATTTGATTGGGGATTTGTCACTTTTAAACGCCAGAATATACGGGCGAGTTCTTGCTTCTAAAAGCGGACACAAAATGGATATTGAGCTTGTAAAAAAAATAAAAAAACTAATCCTTGAAAATAGGTTTACTAAAAAAGAAATTAAAGAAAATTATAAAAAATTTGAAAAAGAAGTTGCTTTTTTGCTTTAACTTTATAATTATCGTATAGAATAAAATCTTAAAAGAAAAATATAAAAAATTTGAATTTTATATGTCATTTTAGTATTTTAGTCGAATATTAAAAGAAACGGAAAAATAAATTATGGCTCCAAAAAATGATGCAATTATCAACAGCACTATAGGCGAAGGTTCAATTTTTGAAGGTAAATTTTATATTCATGGTTCTCTTCAAATAAACGGGAAATTTGAAGGTGAAATAAAAACCGAAGACCAGCTTGTAATCGGGGAAACGGGGAAAGTTAAAACCAATATTTACGCTAAACGCGTTGTAATTGCCGGGACTTTAATAGGAAATACAATAGCAACGGAAGAAGTTATCTTACTTGAAACCGGAAGAGTTTTAGGCGATATTACAGCGCCTGTTGTTCACGTAAAAGAAGGCGTTGTTGTTGAGGGTAAGATTCACATTACCGGCGGACAGAAAAAAGATATCGGCAATGTTGTTAAGGAAGCATGGGATGCAGGACCTAAAATGCCTCAATTTGATCATGAACCAATTACAAAGAAAAGCCCCGAACCTGATTCACCTAACAGCCAAATTAATAACGAATTATAGTAAACCATGGGAATTTTATTCGGCCCGGTTTTTTCAAGACGCCTTGGTGTATCTTTAGGTATTGATATTGTTCAAGATTGGCATTGCTCGTACGATTGTATTTATTGCGAATCGGGAAAAACAAAAGTAAAAACACTTGACCCGGCGGGAAAAGCCACTCCCGAGGACGTTATAGACGTTTTAAATTATTATTTCTCTACTCACGATAAAAAATCAATCGATTATTTAACATTCTCAGGAACAGGAGAACCAACGTTAAACCCGTATATCGGTGAAATTATTACACAAATAAAAAAGAAGTTCAAAATACCTCTTTGCCTTTTAACAAACTCATCTTTACTCTGGGACCATAATTTAATAAAAAAAATTGCAAAATGCGACATGGTAATGGCATCTCTTGATGCTATTTCTGATGAAGTTTTCTATAAAATAAACCGCCCCTTACCCGGAACGTATATTGAATACGTTTTAATCGGTTTAAAAAAACTTGTTAAAATTTCAAAAGGCAAAATTATTATTGAAATTATGCTTGTAAAAGGCGTTAACGATATACCGGACGAACTTACTAAACTTTCTCAGGCAGTAAAAGATATTAACCCGCACGGAGTTTTCTTAAATACTGTTGACCGGCCGCCCGCAGAAAATGTTATGGGACTTACGAGTGAAAAGCTTGACGAAATCCACGGGAAATATTTTAAAGGTTATGATTTTAAACCGGAAAAAAAAACCGATATAAAAAAATTACCCGTTTTCCACCCTAATGATATTAAATTTAAAAAACTCGTTATGATTAGAGGAGTGTCTGTTAAAGAATTAAGCATAATGTTTAAAAAAAATCAGAAAGAAACGTTAAAAATAATTGACCGGCTAACTTCCCATGACAGCAGATACTATACAACGAAATATGAAGGAATTGTGAGGTTACATTATGATCCTGAAATCCAAACAGGAAATCGAAATAATGCGCAGGAACAATAAAATTCTTGCAGAGCTTCTAGAAAAGCTAAAAGAAATAATTAAACCCGGGATAACTACTCTCGATATTGATAAAATAGCTGATGAATATATAACAAGTAAAGGAGGCTATCCCGGATTTAAAGGGTATCATGGTTTTCCTAACTCGGTATGCGCATCAGTAAACGAACAGGTTATTCACGGCATACCTAACGATAAACCCCTTGAGCAAGGTGATATTGTAAGTATCGATGTGGGAATTAAGAAAGACGGTTTTTGGGGAGATACTGCCTATACTTACCGGGTGGGCAAAATATCAGAGGAAAAAGATAAACTATGCCGCATAACAGAAGAATCACTATATCTCGGAATTAAACAAGCAATAGATGGAAACCGAATTTACGATATTTCTCATGTAATTCAAAAACACGCTGAAAATAACGGATTTTCCGTTGTACGTGAGTACACCGGCCATGAAATAGGGCGTGAAATGCATGAAGATACTAAAGTGCCTAATTACGGTAAAAAAGGGTACGGACCTAGAATTAAAACGGGATTATGCATTGCTATCGAGCCTATGATTAACATGGGAACGTATAAAGTAAAAGTATTAAATGACCGCTGGACTGTTGTAACAAAGGATAATAAACCTTCTGCACATTATGAACACACCATAGCAGTAACGGAAAACGGCCCTGAAATTTTATCAAAACTTTAGACTTTTGGAGGTAACTTGAGAGGAACGCGCCTTGAAGTAGACTTAAATGCGTTGAAGAACAACGTAAAAAAAATTCAATCCAAACTTAAACCGGAAACAAAAACAATTGCAATTGTTAAAGCAGACAGTTACGGGTTAGGCGCAAATCACGTTGCAAAGCACATTGAACAAGACGTTTGGGCTTTCGGTGTAGCTACTGTTGAAGAGGCATGCGGTTTGCGTAAAAACGGAATAAAAAAACCCGTTTTAATGATGTATCCTTTTTTTGAAAACGAAATAAAGGATATTTTAGAAAACAATCTAATTCCTACGGTAACGGATATAAAACGCGCTGAAATTTTAAACAAAGCCGCAAAAAAGATGAATACACAAGTAACCGTGCATATCAAAATTGATACGGGAATGGGCAGAATCGGTTTGCCCTATGATACTTGCTTTGATGAAATACTTGAGATTTGTAATAAATCAAATATAAACGTTAAGGGTATTTATACGCATTTTCCTAACGCCGATTTACTTGACAAAGAATTTTGCCATGAACAGGTTAAACGCTTTGATGATTTTACAAACCGGCTTGAACAAAACGGGGTTAATATACCAATCAAGCACATGGCAAACTCAAGCGCAACGGTTATTTACGAATCAACGCATAAAAACGCAATACGCCCCGGATTATTAATGTACGGCACGTACCCTACTTCGCAAATCAAAGAAAATTTTAAAGTTGACACGGTGGCAACGTTCATTGCTAAAATTATATTTACAAAAACCGTAAAATCTGGTGAAACGGTTTCATACGGACGCACTTTTACGGCAGAAAGAAATACACGGGTAGGCGTACTCGGTGTAGGTTATGCAGACGGTTATTTAACTCTAAATTCGTCCAAAGCGTTTGTTTACGTCAAAGGGCGTTTTTCACCGGTTTTAGGCAGGGTTTGCATGGATTACACCATGATAGACATAACCGATATCCCCGAAGCAAACGAGGGGGATGACGTTATCCTCTACGGAAAAGGAGGAGAGGATGCTGACTATTACGCCGAAAAAATGGGACTAATTCCTTATGAAGCGCTGACAACTGTTTCCAAACGCGTTACCAGAGTATATTTAAAATAGATTTAAACGTATCGCGTGCGTTCTTTTAATAAAGTGTCGCTTTTACCCAAAAGAAAATCTTTTGCCCTAACAGCTTCGTTTATTTCTTCAACGCCCAATATATAAGAAAAATTTACTGTGAAAAAAGCAATTTCGTTAAGTACATCAAGAACAGTTTTATCCTGTCCTAAATTTTTAGAAATAATTTTATAATAGTAATACGTTATCACTCTTTCTTCTTCTTCGGTATCCTTTAAAGGACGTTTCATAATCTCCTGCATTTCAATAGGGTCGTCTATACCGTTTTTCATTAAATAGTAATGGTCGTATAAGTGCTTTGAAATAGAAAAGAAAATCTTATAAAAAGTTTTAACACCTATAAAAATAATATTACACGCTTTTTCGTCTTTCTCAATATCAAGATGCCGGCTTTTAATAAAGCGTTCGTAAATTTGCGACGTTATACTGATATGCGGGTTAAGTGAACGAAAATCAGATATTTCCTTAGTATCATTTTTTAAGTCGTTAAACAAATCACGGAATACGTTGTCTTCAAAAATACGCGTGCGTGCTTCATCCCCTTCGAATTTAACTCTAATAGAGCCGTTTAAAATGTTGTCATAAAGGTTTAAAAAACCCGTTATAATTAATTGCATGGAATAAAGCAAATCGTCATTCAAATAATCAAGCACATTTATTTCATCACCTTTATATTTATCAAGCCGCCCTGAAGCTTTCATTATTGCCAAAACGGTTTTAGAAAAATCTTCGGAATTTGAAAAATCCTCCAAACTCAGTACCGGGTCAACGGATTTTACAACGAATAATTCTTTTTCAACGCTTTCAATTTCGCTTTCGATTTTATCAATCCTGTTTTCAATTTTTCGGGCAATTTTATCATCGCATACAAAAATCTTGTCAGGAATTTTGTCAACTAGATAACGTTCAAACAAATCATCAAGGGTTATTTTCTTTTTATAAGCCAAATAATAAACCGCCAGGAACACCTGATAAAAATTCACCTTGCCAGAGGGCTTAAAACTAAATATCCTCATTACAATATCAATCACCTGAGCAATTACCTGTTTATGTTTAGGATTCGCAGAAAGTGTAAACTGAATGCTTTCAACAATTAAATCCTTATATTTGTCATCCTGAATAATCTGTAAATAATGAGGTAAAACGTTTTCGAGAATTGTCAGCATATCATTAACAGGAGTACTGCGTTTTACTATTGAAACAAAATTAATGAAAGAATTAATGAAATTATAAAAGGCATAAAGCGTGTTATACTTTTCTTTGCTTAATGTGCTCCACCCAATTTCAAGTAAAAAACGCAAAGATTCTAAAACGGGAAAATCTATTTGCCTGTTCAAATCTTCTACGGATACGAAAAAGTGATTTGAAAGTTTAAAAATAAAACCGAAAAAAGACGAATGAAGCATTTGAGAATTTATTGTAAAACGCTTTAAATTTTTCCTTTCATTGAAGATAAAATTAAAAAAACCCGATGCTTTTAACCGTTTCGGCTTTTTTTTCTCCGCAGGGGCTTTAAGCGCTTTTTCCTCTTTGTACTGTTCAAAAGAAATCGCAGGCTTTGTCCACTTTTCAATTTCACCGCCTTGCTTATAAAAATCAGGGTTCTTTGCCCGGTCTTCCTCGTCTATCTTTTCAATTTCGTTAATGCGCGCTATAATATTAGGAATACGCTTTATAACATCGGAAACTTTTTTCCTTGCTCCCTCCGTTCTCTTTTTCTGAAGCAATTCGCTGTAATAAAAATAATGTTCAACTTCAGTTTTAAGGCGGGCTATGTCTTTAATTTCTTTCTTATTTGTCGGATACATATTACTCTTTCATATATTTGATAATACTATTTTATAATAATCGGCTAACTTTTTCACCATTAAAAAATAAAATCGGAAAAAAATTTGATTTATTAGACGTTCTATATATATATTTCAATATATACATTATGTCAGAAAACAAAAAAATACCTTATAAAACCATAATTTTTACTTTAGCCGGAGCCCTAGCCGGATTTCTATATGCTTATTTTATCGGCTGCAAAACAGGGACATGCCCGATTACTTCGAATAAATTCGTTGCTACGGTATTTATGGGATTATTCGGGTTTATTTTGTCTTTAGACAACGGAAAAAAACAAAAAGGTGAAGAAGAAAATGGTAGTAGTAAATAATGAAGAATCATTCGAGCAAGAGGTTTTAAACGCAGAGGTACCTGTTTTAGTAGATTTCTATGCCGATTGGTGCGGACCGTGCAAAATGCAAACTCCTGTTCTAGAAGAAGTTTCCGGTGAAATCGGTGAATCCGCTAAAATCGTTAAACTAAACGTTGACGATAACAGAGGCATTGCGGAAAAATACGCTATTGCTTCTATCCCGACTTTAATCGTATTCGAAAACGGCGAAGTTAAAAAAACGCTTATCGGATTGCAAAGCAAAGAAAATTTAAAAAGCGCTCTAGGCGTTTAAAACAGAAAATTAAATACAACGCATTACAGCGGGAAAATTTGAACGCGTTCGAGCAAGTGTTTAAATTATTCCTACTAAAGCATATAAGTTATCCGCATCATAAACACGTTAACAATGAAACGGAAAGCAATTTTGAAATAACGCTTTGTGATGTATTAGACGTTTTAGAAGCAAAACTGCAAGATAGAAGCTAAAGTTTTATTCATCTCACTTTAATATATACTAAAGTGATTTTAAAATCAAAGTATTGTATATTGTAATTGCTTT
>CAYUYT010000048.1:0-4474 GCA_964449345.1 uncultured Spirochaetia bacterium
TAGTTGTCGCCTCCATAAAAATATTTTTATGGAGGAAAAAAATGGAATATACGAATTATTCAATTAAATTAAAACAGATAATGGTTGCTAAATTTTTAAATAAATCTGAAAATAAGATTGGCAGGTGTCGCCGTTAATAAAGTGAAAAAGTTTAGTTTACTTAAAATAAAAATAAATCCAATTTCGCGCTATCACTTTTTTATGAACCGAGGGTGGAGGTACTTATGCAGGAGGTTTTATGCGTTCTTAAGTAAACGCGTTGTTGTATGCCTCGAAAATAGCTTTTTTCAGGATATTATTCGTTCTGTCATCATTGCGCAGGAACTCAAAGGTTTTAACAGCCAGTATTCTTCCTTTTTTTCCTGAAATATTTCTAACAGCGCGCCATATACTTTCTAATTTAATCTTTGTTTCCGGCTCAAAAATATCCTGATTATAAACGCAATTTTTAAGCGCGGTTTTAATAATTTCAACGAATAAATCGTCTTCAATTTTTAAGTCCTTTTCTAAAAAAGATAGTATTGTTTTAGAAAGATTGAAATCACCGAGAGAAATTAAAACGGCAATCTGGCCTAAAATATCATTATCGTAAAATAATTTTACAATGTAACGTGTTAAACGTTTATTGTTCAGGTTCCCAAGATGAGTTAATTTGCGTAAAATAATACGGTTTTGATGCTCGAATAAAGTATTCAGGGTGCTTAAGTTTAAATCATCGCCGAATACTTGGTCATACATTTTTTTCACAAACATAAGTTCGTTTTTATTCACATCGTACTCCGCTTAAAAAATTACTAGCTTCTTGCATTATCGGCAATTTTTTTCGCGCTAAATAAACGTAAAAATTGACAATAAAAAAAAATTATCATGTTTTAAAAATTATTGGTATAAAACGCATTTTAGCAGAGCGTAAAAAGTGTCCGTTTAAAAGTCTTCTCCGTTTTTATAATAATTCCCGGACGTAGGAACTGCTTTTTTATGGAAAACAAAGCCGCGTTTTTTTCCTCTGTAGATTTTCACGTTGGTAAAATATGCGGGAACGCTTACATTTCTTTTATCTGTAACCATAACGTGTAAATGAGGACTTTTTGAAAAACCCGAATTGCCCACTTTACCAATATAATCCCCGTATTTCACCATATCGCCTTTTTTAACAACAATACTATTTAGTAGCAAGTGCGTTAGATGAATATAAAAGCCCGAATTGTGTTCAATTACAAGTGTATTTGCTGTTTTACCAGTTGAAGGATAAACGTTATCCCGTGATTTTTTTATAACTTTTATAACTCTGCCGCTACACGGCGCAAAGACATTCATTTTCCATGAAAAAAAGCTTTGATTATTTAAAAATTCTGCGTGTTTATTTATTCTAAAATTAGTGTCAACTTTCATAAAATCCCATGCGTAAGCATCAAACCCCGAATGAGTTAAACCGCTTAAATTCCCTTGTACGCATAATACTGTATTTTTTTTTCTAAAAGGCAATAAAAGTTTAATATGTGCTTTTTTTCGAGGATAAATTTGATGATATAAATTCCTCGCTTTATTTAAATAGAAATTTGCGTTGTTATCCCCTGCGCGCATATAAAGATTGCCTGCTAAATGCACAATTACGTAATCGTTATGATATTTTTTTAAGTATTTTTTTATTGTTTTTATTGCCCTGTGTAAACCGTGTGTTTTTTCTATATTACTGCAAATTTTAAAAATGCTTTCGCGCAAGTTTGAAATAATTTTCTCTTTTTCATGCGGCTTGTGCGGTTTTAAGAGTTTTAAAGCTTTTTCAGAATACGGGATTGAATTTTGCGGTAAATTTGCTTTATTGTAGCAATAAGCGATATTTGCATAAAACCATATTTCCTCGGGTAAATGTTTAAGCCCTTGTTTAAGTATTCTTATAGCTTTAAAGTAATTTGGTTTTTTAATAAAATGGTTTAAAACCAACGAATAAACCGTTTTCCTATATTTTTTTAAAATATTCAGTTTCGTTACCCTTTGTTTATTTTTACGTTTTAGTAAAATTCTCTGATAAGTTTGCAACTGAATTAGTAGTTTTTTTTGCTGGCTAATTTTCGTTTTATTTCCTGCATAAAAATAAGGAGGAAATTTAATGAAAACGAAAAGAAATATGATTATTGAATATTTTTTCATGAAAAATTTTTATTCGGGAATGTAATATGCCACTACAGAGTGTTTAAATATATGCCATGGTTTCCCGTCATTTTCGAGAATAATACGAAATTTATCAATATCAATTAACTTGCCCGTATGCTCTTCTTCATTTTCCATTATCAGAACGATATTTTTATCTTTATTTTCCTCATAAAAATCATTTTCTGTATTATTATTTTGCGTTTCATTAAATTTTTTTAAAAGATATTTAACGTCTTTGTTTAATTGGTTGAGTTCATCTTTATTTATATTTTTTGAAAAATCTTTATCCATCTATACACCGTTATTTTATTATTAAATAAATAATAAAAATTTCTAATCATTGCGTCAACATTTATTTAATTTAATAAACAAAAAAGCCGTCTTATAAAAATAAAACGGCTTTTTAAGTTAAATAAAAATATATTTCTACCAATTCGGTTCGTATAACAGACCCTCACCGTAAAACCTGTCTTTATAAAGGTCGACTTCTGCCCACATTGACCCAAGCCAAACGTAAAATTTATCCGGTATTTCGTCAAATTCGCTAACAAATTTAATTCTTAAAAACTCTAAATATTTGTTTGCAGGTAAATGAATATCCCTTTGCGGAATATAGCTGGGCACTTTAAAGCGAACAAGTTTCCAACCTACATAATCAATTTTTCTTCCCGGTATTTCATGTATACCGCCTTTAAAATCCTTAACTACTATATAACTATTATAACGGTAATTTCCACCCCAAATCCAAAAACTAATTGCTTTTGCAATTCCTTTAACCTGCATTTTGTTTCTAGGTTCTAAAACTACCCAATTATAGCCGTTAATCATAAATTTTGCCCGTATACCGAGTATATTATAAATTGTGCCTTGGCCATATCTTTTTTCCATGTCATCCATTTGCTCTCGCGGATAAGGAGGCAACAAAAATCTTGCTTGATAATCTTTTTTTATTTTTTTCCACCGCATAAAAGCATGAGACGGCTGATATTCAGTGGAATTAGTATCCCAGTTATGTACTCTGAAACGTGAAAATTTCACAACCCAGCTGTTCTCCTTATCAAAACCATCCATTAAATACGTAACATAGTTTTCATAATCTTTTTTTAAATCGATTGCGTTTAAAGTGATATTGTTAATAACGCTCAGCGTTAATAAACCGAATAATATTAGTATTGATTTAAATCTCATTTTTTCCCTCTAATATATTTGAGTCATTAGGAACTTTCTCTTGTAAGATTTCGACTCAATTTTAAAATAGTTAAACACTTTTTTAAAAAAAGTGCATTCGTATTTAAAGTTAGGGAATTGCGCAGTCGATATTAATATAGAACAAAGGCTTCAAAGCCATAAGGAAATGGCTTTCAAAAAACATGGAGGTGTCGCATGGAAAAATCCCCTGATTAAAGTTTCACTAACGTTTTCAATTTATCATTCTTAAGCATCAGAGGCACGGATGCCTTAAAAAAGATGCATGTTCAAGGAGGAACAGACTATGATTATTAATCACAACTTGAGCGCAATGTTCGCTCACAGACAATTAAAATTTAACAACTGGGATCTTGACAAAGACATTTCAAAATTGGCAAGTGGTCTGCGCATAACAAAAGCCGGAGATGACGCTTCCGGTCTTGCTGTATCTGAAAAAATGAGAGCTCAAATTAGAGGTCTTAACAGAGCAGCGCAAAACGCAGAGGATGGTATTTCTTTCATTCAAACATCTGAAGGATACCTTCAAAACAGCCAAGACATTTTACAAAGAATTAGGGAACTCGCTGTTCAAGCATCAAATGGTATTTACACCACCGAAGATAGGATGCAGATTCAGGTAGAAGTATCTGCTCTCGTTGACGAAGTTGACAGAATAGCAAGTCACGCACAATTCAACGGTCTGAATATGCTTACAGGTAGGTTCGCACGCAATTCAGAAACCGGAACTTCTGTTGGCTCAATGTGGTTTCACATTGGTGCTAATATGGACCAAAGAGAGCGGGTTTACATAGGAACTATGACTGCAAGGGCTCTCGGAATTAAAGGTGTTCAAACCGGTTCCATTTTAAGTTTATCTACTCCTGACAAGGCAAATGCCTCAATAGGGGTACTTGATTTAGCGCTTATGAAAGTAAGCAAACAAAGAGCTGACCTCGGAGCATATCAAAACAGACTTGAATTCGCTACAAAAGGTATTATGATTGGTTCGGAAAATACGCAAGCTGCAGAAAGCCGTATTAGAGACGCTGATATGGCAAAAGAAACTGTTAGTTACTCTAAAAATAATATCCTTGTTCAGTCTGCTACAGCTATGCTTGCGCAGGCAAATCAA
>CAYUYT010000048.1:4484-19571 GCA_964449345.1 uncultured Spirochaetia bacterium
ACAGAATGTACTACAACTATTAAGATAGTGAAATAAAATAACTTCCATGTTGACGCGAAGCTAAAAAACCCCCGATTTAAAACGGGGGTTTTTTACTTACTAAATAAAAGAAATATTTATTTTCCGCTAATGCCTTCAAAGTAAACAACTACGCGACGATTTTTGCCGGATAGAGGATCACTTTCAACTTTTAGTTCCTGATCTCCTCGCCATTTTGCTTTAAATAAACTTCGTCTTAAATTCTTTTTCTCAACGAGATAATTTATTACTTTTTTAGCCCGGTTTTCAGATACTTTCATTTTCCTGTTCATTGTTCCTGATGTGTCTGCATAACCTATTACCGTTATTGTAATTTTATCCGCTGCATTGATTTTCTTAGCAAGCGTAATAAGTTTATTTAATATGTTTGCTAATTTATCTAACGTCGGACCCATGTGTGCCTGTAAATCCCATTGGTCAGGCGGAAAGTTGTAAACTTCAATTCTGAAAAGCAAATCATTATTGATTTGACGCCTGATTGCATTATAATCAGTAGTTTGCTCGGGCTTGGGACTTGGCTTTGGTTCAGGTTTGGGTTGTGGAGTAGGTTTTTCTTCGCCCCCGCACTGTATAAAAACAAAAACCATTAATGCTATTAGCAATATACTTAATACACGTTTCATAATAATCTCCCCAATGTTTTTTTTAATAATATTATTTTTACTACTTAATTTCAATTAATATTTCATTAAGTAGTTATATTAACACGTTTTTTCAAAAAAAAAGTTAATTTTTTTTAATTTTTACCGAATTATGTTAACATAACATCTGATAAGGAGAGATAAAATGAAAATAATACAGGATTTTTTGGATAAAATTGAGAAAAATATTTCCGTTACGCAAAACCGACTAGAAGACATTAAAGCGATAAGAAAGCAAGTCAATCAATCCTTAAAAGACGTTGTTTAATTAAAGTTTTACTCAAACTCAATCCACTTTCCGTCAATTAACAATTCGTAAGGTTTGTATCCCGCTTTATAATTCATTTTGGGATGATTTTCAATAAAATAACCAAGATAATAGTATTTAAATCCTTTCTCTTGGCAAATTTCTATTTCTTTCAAGATACTAAACACACCGGGACTTAAGTTTTTATAAGTTAAGTCGAAATAAAAATAAACAGTTGAAATATTCACATTAGCAAAATCAACTATACCTACTCCCATTAAATTCTCGTTCACATAATATTTATAATCAATTGTCTTAACAGGGCTTGTGCAATAGTAATATTCAAACTCAGGCAACGTAAATTTTTTATGGTCGTGCTTTTTTTCAAGATATGAATTCATTAAGCAAAATTTTTTTTCATTACATACATTATTATCAGCTACAATTTGCGTTTTCAGGTTTTTCCTTAATACTCGTCTCTGTGATTTGGAAATTTTAAATTTTTGCGCATTTATTCGAATAGGTATGCAAGCGCGGCAAGAAGGACAAATGCTTTTATAAAAAACAGTACCTGAACGCCGGTATCCTTTTGCAAGGAGTTTTTCAAAAGTTATTTCCTCAATCGAATCTAAACCGGAGTAATATATAATATGGGCGATATGCGTTCTTTCCGGAAAATACGCACATTCTGATTTTTGTATAAAACCGCCAAGCTCCAGATATAATTCATCAGGGTTTATCTTATCCAAAATACTCAATTTAACTACTTTGTAATTAATTCACGGTTAATTTTTTTGGGATATGTTTTTTTTATACGTTCAATATCAACATTACCGTTAAAAACTCTAACCGCTTCTCCCGTCATTATAACATCACCCCCTGAATATTCTATTTCAACTACGCCTCCGGGCAACGTTACACTAACGAAATCATCAACATAGCCGTTTAAATTAGACGCAACAACAGCAGCGCATGTTCCAGTACCGCAAGCAAGGGTTTCACCTGCTCCTCTTTCCCAAACACGCATCATTACATTTTTTCTGTCAATAACTTTAATAAACTCAACGTTAGTTCTTTCGGGGAATAACGCGTTATGTTCTATTTCATAACCGATTTTATGTATATCTATGTTATCGTAAGAATCAACGAACAAAACAGCGTGGGGATTTCCCATTGAAACACAAGTCGCTTTATATTTTCCGCCATTTGCATTTAACTCAAGCCCTATTACAGGAGATGATACCGTTGTTTTCACGGGAATACGCTTACTTTCTAAAACAGGCAGACCCATATTAACGGAAAAATAATCAGCTCCGTTTCTGTTTTCATATTTTAAAGATTTAATACCTGCTATAGAGTCTACTTTGAATTCAAAATCCGTTATAAATCCTTCTTGAATTAAATATAATGCAAAACAGCGTATACCGTTTCCGCACATGGCTTCTGACCCGTCCGGATTAATCATGGTCATTTTAAAAAGACCGTTTTCTTTATCAATAATTATTAAGCCGTCTCCGCCTATTCCGAAATGCCGGTCGTTTAAATACTTTGAATAAGAATTAATGTTAAGGTGTTTAACGTGTTCACGTTCCATTATAATAAAATCGTTGCCTGTGCCGTGCATTTTTACAAACGGCGTTAATGCGTTGTTCATAAATTACTCTTCCACAATAATATTATTTTTCTTTTCCCTAGGACTATTTTGAACCTGTGCGTTTTCTTTACTTTCAAGGTCTACGTTTTGCGGGCTAGTAGAATTACCCCCAAATGAACTTTCAAGCTTGGGCTCGGTATAAGAACCGCTAACGTTAATTTTCCCGTGCTTTAGCTCATAATTATCGAGATTTTCTTCAACTGCCTGTTTAAAAAGTTTGAAATTTATCGGGCTCATAATAATCCTTGAATAAACTTTAGCAACGGATTTTCCCGGCACTGTACGGGCAAAATCAATAATAAATTCTCCCGTTGTATGCGTTATTACGCTAAAATTTGTATAAATCCCGTCGAGCGCTTCTGGGGTTAGCTCTAATTTTAAACGGTTTTGTTCTGCCATAATAATTATCCTGATTTTATTTTTAATATCGGTAGCCGAATTAACATTTTACAACAAAACAACGTATAAATTTAAATTTAATAAAGATTTTTATACGAACTTTAAGTTTAACTACTAACTCTTAATCTTTTCCTTAACAGTATTCATTAAACCGCCCTTTGAAATGATTTCCTGCATAAACGGCGGATACGGTTTTGCTTGATATTCCTTGTTTTTTGTTACGTTTTTTATAATTCCTCGGGTAAAATCAATTTCAATTAAGTCGCCTGATTCAATACCGTCAACAGCCTCGGGCGCTTCCATAATAGGTAATGCAATGTTTATGCTGTTTCTGTAAAAAATCCGTGCAAAACTCTTTGCTATTACACATGCTATTCCCGCTGCCTTAATAGATATAGGCGCGTGTTCACGGCTTGAGCCGCAACCGAAATTTTCCTCTGCAACAATAATATCGCCGGCTTTGGCTTTATTCATAAAGTCCGCGTCTGCATCTTCCATGCAATGCTTTGCAAGCTCTGTAGGGTCTGATGTATTCAAATACCGCGCAGGGATTATCTCATCCGTGTTGATATGGTCGCCGAATTTATGGCTTATGCCTTTATATTTCATTTAAATCTCCGTTATTTATAATTATTTGCTTTATATATACTAAAGTGATTTTAAAATCAAAGTATTGTATATTGTAATTGCTTTTCAACCGACACTTTAAAGTGTCGGTTGCATAAAATTTAAAGTATTATTAGTATAATATAAATTAAAAATATTAAACACGTTCGTACACGTTAATTAAATATAATGAACGGGGGAAAAAAATTCCATTACGCTTAATTAAAAAATAAGTATTTCACAGTATTTTGCAAATCATCATATACAAATCATTATACTAAAATTCGTTATAAAGACCGGCCTCACCAACCATAGATATGGAACACGCAAAACATCCGAAAGATAAGAAAGAGAAGTCAACCGCAGGGGCGCGGAGGAAGAGAAGATAAATCCCCTAGCTTTTTACCGCAAATAGCTTTCTTCTTCTGCCCCCTTTAAGTAAAGAGGGCGGATTAATGATAGTATGGGGTATGGACATTTTTTTCTTTTCAAGTCCCTCTTTATTTGAAGGGGGATTTGCCTATGGTAAAGCCCTCCTTTATCAAAGGGATTTAGAATTATTTTTCAAATCCGTGTTCGTATTTAAGCCATGAACTTTTATGAAACCTCTGCGTATTCTGCGCCCCCGGCGGTTTTAATAAATTTCCATGTTTTAACGCTAATTAGTATAATTTGTAATTTAAAGCGAAATTATATTACACAGATTTTAGCAAAAAAAGGCAACATAAAAATTACGCTGCCTTTTTCATATCTAAAATTAAATTACAATTTTCTCTTTTTATACTCTTGCATTAGCTCTGTTCTCGTAACAACGGGGTCAACGGTAACGTCAAGCTCTTCAATAGCTTCCCTGCCGCCTTCTTCACGGTCTACCAAAACAACGGCTTTTAAAACGTTAAACCCTGCCTCACGAGCACGGTTTATAGCTTTTATGGTTGAGCCGCCCGTTGTAATTACATCGTCAATAATCACCACGTTATCGCCTTGTTTAACAACACCTTCTATAAAAGCACCGGTGCCGTGTCCTTTAGCTTGTTTTCTAACAACGAAAGGATTAACGGGCTTCCCGTTTTGCGTTGAAATTAAACACGCTGAAATTGCAATCGGGTCAGCGCCTAAAGTTAACCCGCCTACACCGTGAATATCTAAATCCTTAAACTTTTCGTAAATAAGCTGACCAACTAATAAAAGTCCCTCGCTATTTAAAGTAACTTTTTTACAGTCAACGTAATAATTACTCGTTCTACCCGATGCAAGTTTAAAAACGGGTTCTTTTGAATATTTAAATGATTTTTCAACCAAAAGTTCTAATAATTTTTGTCTCATAATTAAAATTTCTTCAATGCTTTTAATTTTGATTTAGCTTTTTGTTTATAAATCCTTGCGTTGTTATGCCTTGGATTTATTGCTAATATCTGGTCAAAAACCCTTATAGCCCTTGAATAGCTTTCAGCAGAATACAAAGCAAAACCTTGCTGCCATAAAGAATTAACTTTAATGTTTAGTTTTGCTCTTAAACGCTTAATTCTCCTTGCTGAATCGGCGTAATCCGATATAGCACTATACTTTCTTAATGCGGCTAGATTTGCGCCCCTTGCTTCAAGCTTACGCGCACGTTTATAAATATCAGGTTTTTGTTTTTCAAATGCAGCAGAACGCTGGGCACTTGAACGACTTGATGCGATAGCAAGAGTTTTCTTTATTTCGCGGGCTGCACTTGCAAGTAATTTATTAAGTTCTTTTTTTTCTTTATTATCATTTCTAATTTTATAATTAATTGCTCTGGCAACTTTCCACGTTCCCCATGCCGCGCGTGCATTCGGAACTTTTGCATAAGCAACGGCTTTATAGCAGTGTAATTTAACTAAATCCGAGCTTGCATATTCATCTGAAATTTTTTCGTTATATACTGCCAAAGCTTTGTTATAATTACCGCTTTTAACGTAAGATTCACCTGGGTCTCCGCCGCAGGCAACGGCAAAAATAACAATTACTAATATCAAATTTATTAATTTTATTTTGTTGTTCATGTTTTCCTCCATAAACTAAGATTTTTTATGTTTAACCATAACGAGATAATTACCTTGACCATCGATATAATGGTATTTAATAGTGTCCATTAGTTTGCGCATAATATAAATTCCCAGACCACCGGTTTTTTTCTTTTCATGGTGTTCATCAAGGTCTGGTAATTTACCTAGGGTAGGGTCAAATTTCTCTCCTTTATCATGCAATTCAATTGTAAAATCAGCATCACTGCAAGTAACTTTAATAAAAATATACCCACGTTTACCCCCGTAAGCATGTTCTATAATATTAGCAACGGCTTCGTCTACTGCAAATTCAATATCATCAATGTCTTCCTGATTAAAACTAAATCTCTGCGCAACTTTAATTATAAAATTACGCAAGTCATCTAAGTATGCAGTATCATTGGGGATTTCAATTTCTATTTTTTCTTCAGCGCTCACATAAATTCCATAATTACTTTATTTTTTTCTTGGCTTCATCCAATGTTCCAACAATAGTAAATGTTCTTGAAAAACCAAGTAAATCAAAAGTTTTTTTAATTTTTTTGTTCATACCGCAAAGCACAATCTTACGCCCTTCTTTGTCAAGAATGACTTTAATTGCGTTTAGCACTCCTAAGCCGGCAGAAGAAATATAATCCACACCACTAAAATCAACAATTACGCTGCTTTTTGAACCCGACATTCCGTCTTTCATATTTTTTTCGAATTTCGGGGCTTCGTGCGCGTCAATTTTTCCGCCTACTGAAAATATTATTACATTACCGGATACACTTTTGTTAAAAGTAATAGGCATATCTGATTTACCTCTATATTATTAATTTGTTTAACAATACAGTATAAAAACGCATTTGTCAAAACAAAAATATTAAATTAATTTTAATTTTGAGCTTCAAACCTAAGATAAGCAAAATAAAAATTGAATAAACCGCTGTTAGCCGTTTATTTGGGACGGATTAAATTATAAAAAATATGGACTTGACCGGCATTTAATGAAAATTTTGAGTTTAATGTCAGTAGCATTATCAAAATTAATTTAAAGTTTTCGTTTAGAATGCATGGATAATTAATTTAAAAAAATATTTTTTGCAATTTATTTCCGTTTTAATTACGCGTTTATTGTCTTTAAAACATTTACAGTAAAAAAACTGAACCTTAAACTTTAATCTTAACGACTGAATTTGCGAATGTATTGCTTAAATAAAAAAAAATGAGAATATTGCAATCAATAACGGCTTTTTGGCTAAAACAAATTTTATTTTAGTTCTCATAAACCACCGGGCTAAATTTTAAAAGTCAGAATTGTGAGGCACTATTTACTTGTGAATGAGCATACTTTCAAATATTTTTGTTTTTATCAGACATGCTTTGCATTGTGTTTTTAATTTTGCTAAAATATTTCCATACCCAAAATACAAACGTCATCTTCAAATCTATCAGAACCGTGAAAAATCTGAAGCTCTTTATAAACCGTTTCAACTAAGCTATCAATGTGATTATTAAATTTCTCCCTAAGCAATTTAATCAGACGTTCTTCAAATTCAATTCCCTGCTCGTTAACAGCTTCAATCAACCCGTCCGTATAAAACAATATTTTATCGCCTTTTTTTAATTGAATTTCCTTTTCTTCAAACGAAATGTCATTCAAAACTCCGAGTAAACGCCCCTCTGATTTTAATTCAATAATTTCTCCGTCCCTTAAAAGCCATGGGAAATTATGCGCTGCACGGGCATACAATAATTTTTTATTTTCGTTTTGATAAATCCCATAAAAAGCCGTTAGAAAATTACCACGTGTTTGCCCTAATAAATTAGTATTAAGATAATCAAGCATAATATTAGGCGAATGTCTATGTTCACCCGTAACGTTTATTAAACTTTTTACCATACTTGAAATCAAAGCCGCAGGAACGCCATGACCTGAAACATCACTTATAAAAATACCCGTTTTCTCGCCTTTTTTAAACTCAATAAAATCGTATAAATCTCCTCCTATTTCGCTCATAGGTTTATAGATAAAGTGAAATTTTACGTTATCTATTAGGGGCGGTGATTTTGGTATGAAGTGTTGCTGTAGTTTTTGCGCCATTGTGAGTTCGGATTCCATTTCATCAAGCAATGCTTTCTGCTTTTTATAAAGGTTTGAAAGTTCTTTTGTGCGTTTTGCAACGCGGTCGTCTAACATTTTTATATTAGTTTTTATCGTTTCTATCATGTGATTAAACGTTTTCCCCAGCATAAAAAACTCATCATTAGTTTTAATATTTACCCTAACGTTATAATTTCCTTTAATAACTTTTTCAGAAGCTTCGACCAAATCTTTTATAGGCGTGGTCAATTTTTTTGAGAAAAATAATGAAAGAAAAATAACGGAAAAAATAAGTGCAAGACTTATAAAAAAGATTAGGCGGATTATAGGTTTAATCTTTCTAATAAATTCCACCTTTTGTATTAAACCTACAAGCTGCCAATTCGCCCCTATGGGAAGTTGATAAATGGGAAAAGAAAGCTTCCAATTTCTGCCTGTTAAAAGTTCTGATGATTTTTCATCTGATTCGTTATAGAAATTTACGATGTATGCCTTTCCGTTGATTAACCATTCCTGATGCACCTTTAAATTTTTAAAATCCGCGTTCTTAATACCGATTTTATTAATTTTTTTAAAATTGTTCGAAGGGTTTTTAGCATCGGCTAAAATTGTGCCGTCTTTTTGCATTAAAATAATATATCCTGTTTCGCCGATGGTGAATGATTTTACGATAGAAGTTAAAAAATCCAAACTGACTTCAATGGCCTGAACGCCTACAATCTTTCCTTTTGCGTTTTTTATTGTGTGTGCAAGAATTACATCTGTGGAATCATCAGGTTTATAATAATACGCTTTAGTCATTATTACCCTGCCGGGGTTATCCATTGCTTTCTTGTACCAAAATCTTATTCTAGGGTCATATTTTTTAAATATTTTTCCTTCGGGGTACTGAACAAGTCCGCCGTGAATTGTTCCTAAATATGCGTACCGGTATTGTCTGCTTTGCATGATTTTTTTATAAAAATTGTATATCTTGGTTTCAAGCCCGCCTGCTTTTGACGGACGCATCATAACCTCTTTTTCAATTTTCATGTACTTTGTAATTGAATCGTCAACGCCTTTAATTAAAGGGTGTTTCGCTGCATACCTGACATCATTGCTAACGGAACGTAAAAACATATTAATTGTTTTATTTATTAATTTAAGCTCTTTTTTGTTGGATTTAAGGAAATCTTCTTCAAATTGTTGTTGAAAATTAATAGTAAAAACTAAAGATATAATCAATATGGAGACCAAAGTCATGGATAAAAAAATTATAAGAAGTTTATTTCTCAACTGTATTTTCATCTATGCCTCCGAATCATTATTTTATAGTATTCTTTATTCATTTATAACGCAAGAAAAAAAACGTTTATATTTTTTTAAAACCTTGAATAAAAATATGTCATATTAATAAGCATTGAGGTTGTTTTATAAAGACAATGTTAATTGTTTTTGCTTAATTCGTTGCGTAAAAAAAGATATTTAGTGTAATTTTTAAAATATTATTATTTTTCAAAATATATCAATATTTTCCCGTTTTTCTGTGTTTATAATTACAAAGTATGAAGTAAATAACGTGAAATTTAGCAAAGTAACATAAACGATAAAAAAGTTATTGACTAAATATACTTAACATTTTAAATTTGTGGCGATTTGTTACATTAAAGGAGTATTAAATGTCAGTATGCGTTGTAGGTTCAGTTGCTCTTGACGACGTAAAAACGCCGCACGGAGACCGTAAAAATATATTAGGCGGTTCGGCAATGCATTTTGCGAATTCCGCATGTATATTAACCGGGGTTAGAATTGTGGGCGTTGTTGGTGGCGATTACCCGAAAACCGCTTTCGATTTAATGAAATCAAAAAATATTGATACAAAGGGAATCGAGGTTATTGAACAGGGTAAAACTTTCCACTGGCAGGGGTATTACGAAAAAGACATGAACGTTGCGCATACGATTTCTACGGAATTGGGCGTATTTGAAAACTTTAACCCTAAAATTCCTGACGAATATAAAGACAGTAAAATCGTTTTTCTTGCAAACATTGACCCGGTTATTCAATTAAAAGTTAAAAAAGAAACGGGCGATATTTTTACAATGCTTGATACAATGAATTTGTGGATAGATATAAAGAAAAGCGACCTTGAAAATGTTATAAAAGAAGTAGACATTCTCCTCGTTAACGAAGGAGAAGCAAGGCAATTAACCGAGGAAGACAATTTGTTAATTGCCGCAGATAAGTTATTGGAGTTAGGCCCTAAATACATTATAATTAAAAAAGGGCACTACGGCGTAGCAATAACGGGGAAAGATTTTTATTTTTCCCTGCCGGCATATCCGGTAAAAAACGTTGTAGACCCCACAGGAGCGGGGGATTCTTTTGCTGGCGGATTTGTTAGTTATCTTGCAAGCGCAAGCGAAATAAATCAGGAAACTATCAAAATGGGCTTGGCATACGGAACAATTATAGCGAGTTTTTACGTACAAGGCTTCGGAATTGAAGGTTTTGAGAACGTAAAAGCCGAAGATATTAAAAAACGACTGGCGGATTATCATAAAATGATAACTCTTCCTGAAATATCTTAAGAAATCCTGGTTTAAGGAGTATTCCGGTGAAATTAGAGATGTTAAAAGCAAAAATTCACAGAGCAACAGTTACGGAAGCGGATTTGAATTATGTGGGTAGCATAACAATTGATGAAGATCTTTTGGACGCTTCTGGTATTTTAGAATACGAAAGAGTGTATATCCTCGATATAAATAACGGAAACCGTTTTGATACTTATACTATTAAGGGCGAACGGGGGTCCGGTGTTATATGCTTAAACGGAGCAGCAGCTCGCCTTGTTTCTCCCGGCGACTTGTGCATCATACTTTCTTATTGTTCTTTATCTCCCGAAGAGGCAAAAGAGCATAAGCCCGTGGTTGTGCATGTTGACGAAAAAAACAAAATAACGGAAGTTGTTAACCGTGAAGTTGCAGAACCCGTTGCTATAATGTAAAAAGTATATTATCCAAATTTTATTAAACTAAAACAACATTTTTCTTGCGTAGTTTCCCCTGCATGTTTTGAACATATTAAATTTTAGAAAGTATCGTTATATTTAAAAAATTGATTTTAGTTAAGGAAGATAAAAATGCCCGGACATAGGATGAAAAAAATTCAGAGTTTATTAACACAGGAAATAGCAAAATTGCTTCGTGATGAGGTTAAAGACCCGAGGATAACGGGTATATACAGTATTACTCAAATAAAAGTGGCAAAAGATTTAAAAACCGCTTTGGTTTTTATGAGTATTATGGGCGATGATGAGGAAAAAAATAAAATACTGGAAGGTTTAAATTCCTGTTCGAATTTTATTCAAAGACGACTTTGGAAAATATTAACAATTAAACAAATTCCCGATTTAAAATTTAAACTGGATGAAAGTGTGGAAAAGGGCATTAACCTTTATTATAAATTACAGGAAATGGAAAAAAGAGAAAAGGAAATGGGCTGGCATCAGGATGATAATGCACACGAAGAAAACGGATGAAAAAAAACAGGACGGGATTTTGCTCCTTGACAAACCAAAAGGAATAACTTCTTTTACTGCAATACAAAAAGTGAAAAAAATTTTGAATGCAACCAAAGTTGGCCATGCGGGAACTTTAGACCCGCTTGCAACGGGGCTTTTAATCGTTCTTCTAGGAAAAGCAACGAAAGTCGCAAAGTTTATGGAGGACCTTGATAAAGAATACATTGCAATGGTTCACTTTGGCGTTACTACTGACTCATACGATGCAGAAGGAAACACCGTATTAACCAAAGAAGTAAACATTAATAAAAATGATATTAAAAGCGCCATAATTAATTTTCAGGGCGAAATAGAGCAAATGCCTCCTATTTATTCTGCAATTAAAATTAAAGGCAAACCAGCTTATGAATATGCGCGTAAGGGTAGGGAAGTTGATTTGAAAAAACGCCTTGTAAATATATACGAATTAACATTAATGAATTTTAACCTACCCTATGCGGAAATAAAAGTTAAATGCAGCAAAGGAACGTATATTAGATCTTTAGCCCATGATATTGGACAATACTTACAATGCGGTGCGCATATTAAAGAATTACGCCGCACGGCTGTTGGAAATTTCCGCATAGAAAAAGCAAGTGGTTTAGATAATATTGGAAAACCGCCCGAAAAAATAATAAACATTAACGACTCTCTTGAATTTATTCCTTATATTAAAGTTAAAAACGAGCATAAAAATAAAATTTTAAACGGAATTAAACCCCGCGAAGATTTTTTTATAAAGCGTTTTTTAGGTCAGCCGGGCTATTACCGTCTTGTTGACGAAAACAACGTTCTTTTAGCAATAACGCGTTTTGATAAAAAAAAAGATTTTATATTTAAAAAGGTGTTTTCAGGTGAAAATTTATAAAAGCATTAGTGAGTTGAAAGAAACGCTTTCTCCGGTTGCATTAACAATCGGTACTTTTGACGGTCTGCACCTTGGGCATGAAAAACTTTTCAATACTTTATTAAATACTGCTAAAAAAAACAATGCTAGCCCTTGGGTCTTAACTTTTTCTAACCTTCCCTATGAAGTTTTCAACCCGGGCACCAAACACAACCGTTTACTGGATATTGAAAGCAAAATAAACCTTTTAGCAAAAAAAGGAATGGAAGGTGTAATTTTAATTGACTTTACAAAAAAATTTGGTAAACTTAATGGGATAGACTTTTGCCGCAGGTTGCGGGAAAAATTCGCAAATTTAATAATAGTCGTGGGTTATGACTTTAAGATGGGCAGAAATGCCGTGATGTCAGCCCGGGAACTTAAAGAAAAAGGCGAGAGCATAGGATTTGAAGTCCATATAGAACCGCCCGCCTTGAAACAGGGAAAGAAAATTTCAAGTACCTGGATACGTTCTTTGATAAAACAGGGAGATATTGAAGAAGCCAATCGGCTTTTAGCAAGGCCGTATTTTATTAAGGGCATTGTTGAAAAACGCGAAGGAAAAGGAAAGGAAATAGGTTTCCCTACAGCAAACATCAGAAACGATCAAATGGTTTATCCAGAGCAGGGAGTTTATTTAACTCGCGTGCAAATTGCTGATAAAGAAAAAATTAAATCCGGTGAAACGGTTTTTGACGGAAAATATTTTGATTCAATGACTTTTGTGGGCAAAAACACTCTTTCTGTAGAAAATCCCCCTGCCATAGAAACAAATATTTTTGGATTTGAAGAAAATCTTTATTATAAATATATTAAAGTATATTTTTACAAGAAAATAAGAAATACTGTTAAAGTAAATAATTATAATGAGCTAAAACAGCGGCTTATTGAAGATAAAAAAAAGTGTTTATCTTTGTTAGAAAAATCGGAGGAATTAGATGTCAATCACTAAAGACAAAAAATCTGAGTTAGTAGAAACGTTTAAGGTTCATGAGAACGATACGGGATCACCTGAAGTACAAGTGGCGCTATTAACGGAAAGAATTAACAATTTAACCAAACATTTCAAATCGCACAAGAAAGACCATTCTTCACGCCTCGGGTTGTTGAAACTCGTTGGACAAAGGCGAAAATTACTCGATTATTTGAAAAACAAAAATCTGGACAGGTATCGAGTATTAATTGAAAAACTCGGTTTAAGAAAGTAAAAAAAAATAAAAATTGTAGGTTAATTTTATTATGGAAAAAGTAGACAGAACAGTACACCGTGTAAGTATGCCTTTAAAAGACGGTGAACTAATAATAGAAACGGGAAAAATTGCAAAACAGGCAAACGGCGCGGTTCTCGTAACGTACAAAGGCAGTACGGTATTTTGCGCATCAACAATGAGCAAAGAACCAAAAAAAGACGCAGGATTTTTCCCTTTGGGCGTTCATTATTCGGAAAAATTATACGCAGCAGGTAAAATACCCGGCGGGTTCATTAAAAGAGAAGGTAGACCCGGTGATAAAGAAATTTTAGTTTCCCGTTTAATTGATAGGCCTATGCGCCCGTTATTTCCTGACGGATTTAGAAACGAAATACAAATTATGCCAACTGCCCTATCTTCTGATCAGGTAAACCAACCCGATATTTTAGGAATGATAGCGGCAAGCGCGGCAACTCACATTTCAGACATACCTTTTCACGGACCTGTTGGCGCTTGCAGAATAGGTTTTATAAACGGAGAATTTATCGTTGACCCGACTTACGAAGAAGTTGAAGAATCTCTTCTCGACCTTGTGGTTGCGGGAACAAACGACGCAATATTAATGATAGAAGGGCATTGCAACGAATTATCCGAAGAACAAATGCTTGATGCCCTTGATAAAGCGCACCAACACATTAAGCAGCTTTGTAAAATACAGGATGAATTGCGGGATATGTGCGGTAGAGAAAAAATTACGCCGGTAGTATTCACAGCCACGGCGGAAATTGAAAAAGAGTTTAAAGAATTTGCAAGTGAAAAACAGCGTGAATCAAATTTAGACGCTATAACTGAAGAAATATTTGAATATTTTAAAGAAAAACACGCTGACGCTGAAGATATTGATGATATATTCACTCAGGTAAAAGATTTACTCAAAAAAGAAGAAAAAATTATAGTTCGAGACCAGATAGTTCATGAAAATGTTCGCGTTGACGGGCGAAAAATTGATGAAATACGTCCGGTAGATTGTGAAATCGGATTATTACCCCGAACTCACGGTACTGCCCTATTCACAAGAGGGGAAACGCAAAGTTTAGGCGTAGTTACGCTAGGTACGGTTTCGGATGAGCAGCGTTTTGATAACATAGAAGGTGAAGGCTCAAGACATTTCATGCTTCATTATAATTTCCCCAGCTTTTGCGTAGGCGAAACGGGAAGAGTAGCTCCTCCGGGACGGCGTGAAATAGGCCATGGTTATTTAGCCGAACGCGCTTTAATGAATATTGTGCCGGAAAAAGAAGATTTCCCTTATACAATTAGAATTGTATCTGAAATAATGGAATCAAACGGGTCATCATCAATGGCTTCGGTTTGTTCCGGTTCACTGGCTATGCTTGATGCCGGAGTACCCATCAAAGGTTCGGTTGCGGGAATTTCTTTAGGACTCGTTATGGATGCGGAAACCAAAGAATACACGATTTTAACGGATATTCAGGGCATTGAAGACGCTTTAGGCGATATGGACTTTAAAGTAGCAGGAACGCGAAAAGGAATCACCGCATTCCAACTTGACCTGAAAATCGACGGGGTCGATACCCAAATTATGTCCGAAGCTTTAGCCCAAGCCAAAACCGCACGACTGGCAATTATCGATAAAATGGAAGCAACACTACCCCAACACCGAGAAGTCCTTTCGGAATTTGCTCCACGGATTATCGCCTTCCAAATTCCACCCGAGAAAATTGGCGATATTATTGGACCTGGT
>CAYUYT010000049.1:0-19413 GCA_964449345.1 uncultured Spirochaetia bacterium
TATATGGCTTTCAAGATTTTTTTTTAATTAATCAATTAGGCAAAAACCCGCTTCGTATGAAAAGTATCCGGCAGCCCAATAATCGCTATTTAAATATTGTTCAAGCTTGTAAAAAAAATCATGTATATTATCCGTAGATTTTAAAGTGAGCGTTTCAATTGATGAGTCAAAAACGTAAAAACCGGTATTATCAAAATTTTTCGTTATAATTAAAGGAGTATCAGACATTAATTATCTATCAACGAGACCAAGCTGTATTTTAACAAAACGTTTTGCAAAATACCACAACCTTCTCGGAGATTTTAAATGATCTCTAACTTTGTTAAAAATAAACTTAAAGCTTCTTGACTTTTTCTTTAACACATCGCTTCTTAAAGAGTGAATGTAATTTTTCATTTCCCGGTAGCGCGAATAAAACCATTCGTTATCAAAATTATCATGGCGGATAGCATTAGGGTTTTGAAAAAAGTAATAAAACCAGTCATCAGGGATAAGACGTTTTTCTGCAACCGCCTCATCGTATAAAACAGAACCGGGCAGGGGAATTAACATATAGAGATGCGTTATATCCGAACCAAGTTCTTTTATAAAGTTTTCAGTATCCTGAATCATTTCTTTGGTTTCCCATGGATAACCGATTATGAAAAATGACGAAACGAGCATACCGTTATTCTGAATTTTTTTAACAGCAGTTCTAACTTCATCTAAAGTAATATCTTTTTTAATACGGTCTAATATCCATTGGTTACCGGATTCCACGCCGATTGCAATATTTGTGCAGCCCGTCTCTTTTAATAATTTAAGCAAATCATCGTGTACATGAGTAACGCGGGTTTGTACCGTGTATTTAATTTTAAGTCCGCGTTCTTTTATCATCTCAAGCGTTTTTTTAACCCTGGGCCAATTCATTGTAAACGTATCATCTTCAAACATTACAAAACGGCAACCGTATTTTTTATAAACAAACTCTATTTCATCAACAACGGATTCAGGGGAACGCAAACGCACTTTGTTTCCCCACATAGGCTTACGAGCGCAAAAACGGCAGCGGAAAGGGCAACCCCGGCCTGATAAAACGGAAACACGTGATACCATAAAATCGTATTCGCTTTTCTTTTCATAATCGCGAATAGGATAGGGCAAAAGGTCTAAGTTTTGAATAAAATCTCCTCGGGGATTTGCAACGATCTTGCCTTTATCGTTTTTCCACCACGTACTTTTTACTGTACTAAAATCGTATTTTTGTCCTGCTTTTAATTTACTTATTTCTTTAACAAGATCAACGAAATAAATTTCGCCTTCGCCAACGGATACAAAATCAACGTACTCGCTTTCAAGACATTGCCGGGGAAGTACGGTAGGGTGTACACCGCCTAGAACTGTAATACATTCGGGATTTATTTTTTTTGCTAATTTTGCCGTATAAACAGCTTGGTCAAATTGAGGCGACATTAAAGAAATACCTATAATGTCGGGCTTTTCTTTGCCGAACTTCTTTTCAACCTCTTTCCAGATAGGATGGTTAGGGTTATCCATCTTTTCCTTGTATTCTTTACCATATTCTTCTGAAAAAGGCAACATATCCGGTTCATGCGGGTCGATTTTTTCGGGAAAATCAAAATTAGAAATATCCGCTTTATAACCTTCCCGCCGTAAACATGCGCCGATATATCCAAGCCCCATTGGATTATATTCGTAAGAAAAACCTATAAAACGATAGAAAGGAGGGTTAACAAGTAATACGCGTTCTTTTTGCGTTATTTCGTAATTCTCCATATCGAATTGAAGTTTGTCTTTTAAGCGCAAGTATTCTTTCCGATTTTGTTCTAACTTGCTTTCCCCTGTTCCTAAATTAATTTCCGTTTCCTTAACAGCATTCACATCTTTATCTTTATTCATTTTATAAAAGCCCTCTTACCTTTGCTTCCCGAATTGCAGCTTTATAAACCTTTTAAATAGGTAATATAGTTGCCTTGGAGAATGAAAATTTTCAAATATTTTTCTAACAATATATGATGGTCTTCTAGATAATTTCTTAAGTCGCATTCGCCTTCTTTTTTCCACGAATTTTCGAATCTCAATAAATTTATCGTAAACGTATTTTGAACTTAAAAAATCTCTTGTAAAAATATTAACGTTCCAGAAAAAATAAAAAAACCAGCGTTCTTCACTAATCTTTCCTTGCTTTTTAACTTCCTGATAGATTTGACTTCCGGGCATCGGAATAATCGGGTAAACGTGGGCAGTATATGAATCGAGTTCTTTTATAATGTTAAAAGTATCCTGTAAAGTTTTTTCCGTTTCTACCGGATACCCAATCATAAAAAACGGGCGCAAGATTATTCCGCTATCCTGAATTATTTTTGAAGCTTCTTTTATTTGCTCTACAGTCTGCCTTTTATTTATGTAATCTAAAATATCCTGATTCCCGCTTTCCGCTCCAATGGATATTGTAGTGCAACCGTGCTCCTTCATTTCTTTGATAAGCTCTTCATCAACAACGTTTACTTTTGTCTGGCATTCCCAGCTAATGTCAAGTTTGCGTTCTTTAATTAAACTAAAAATTTCTTTTAAACGCTTTCTATTTATAGTGAAAGTATCGTCTTCAAAAATAAAAACCCTTGCTCCGTATTCACGGTATAAAATTTCCATTTCATCCACAACGTTTTTCGCGCTTCTAAACCGCACTTTTCTTCCCGACATGGATAATCGTGCGCAGAAAGTGCAATTATAAGGACACCCGCGGGAAGATACCATAGGCATTACGGCGGGGGCTGTTGGTTTATGCCCAATAGTGTGTATTTTCCTAACGGGAAAAGGGATTTCGTCCAAATCATGCACAGGGATTTTAGGAGGCCCGGTAACTATTTCCCCTTTTTCATTTTTAAACCCTATACCGGGAAAATCAGATAAATCTTTATTTTCGATAATTGCGTCAATTAGAGGCGCAATTGCCAAGTCAAACTCTGTTAAAGCGCAAACATCCACAACGCTTTTCTCAAGCACTTCGCTATAAAACAAAGAAGCGTGAATTCCGCCCTGTATTACTTTTGTATGGGGATTAATCTCTTTCATGATTTTTGCTAGAATTCTTGCTCCTTCTGCTTGAGGAGACATAGTTGTAATACCTAAAAAATCCGGTTTTTCTTTTATTAATACGTTTTTAATTCCCTGCCATATTTCATGCTCAGGGTTGATATAATTTATATAAAATTCTGTTCCCCAATTAGGATCATATTTTTGAAAATCTTCCTGAACACGTTCAACAGTATCCGGGGCATCGAATTGATATATTTTTACGTTCTCGTACCCGTTCTGAATTAAATTTGCAGCTAAATATCCCAGTCCTAGATTCTGATAAACAATGGGAAAGTTTATAAACCTGTAAAAAGGAGGATTACATAAAATAATCTTATAATCTTTTTTGCTTTTCATTTTAATATCCGCTATATATAATAATAATAATAAATTATCGTTGTTTTCTTTATTATGTTAAAGTTAATTAATATATTTTTCAATATAACATTTTTTAGTATACTAAAGGGCGAATTTGAAATTATATAATTTTTATTTTTTACTTTAATAACGAATAATTCTATGTTTAAAAGTAATTTATGTGAATTTCAAAATAAATGGATTACGGATTAATTTGGTTCTATACCAATTAACTTTAAATGATAGGAAATCCTTTAAATAACTAATCATTATAAATCTTACTGCGAAAACCATTTATGCGTTACCTACAAAAAACATTTTTACTCTAGATTAAAGCAAAATGGTATAAGTCAATAATACTATTACTTGCGAAAAAGACATTGGCCAATGTCCTCTCATAATATTTTACCTAATTTCAAACTTGCCCCGGTACACTAATAGAACTTTAAAGTCAAAATGAGAGAATTTCTAAATTACGTTCAATCAATGATTTAAATCCTTTGATTATCTTTTTATTTATAATTTTATTAGTATAGTATTTAATTCTTGAAAAAAAATTGATAATAATATATTCTTAATAAACTATAATATTTGGAGTAAACAATGAAAGATTGGCGTGACGCATCTCATACCGGTAACCCCGATGACGATAATAGCGCAAGTTATCACAACGACATAGGAATACAGGAATACGACAAAGGTAATTATGACGAGGCGGAACATCATTACCTTAAAGCAATAGAAATAGACCCAAATTTTAAATTTGCTTATTATAATATGGGATTAATATGCGAAGCGCATAAGAAATATGAAGAAGCAATAGAATGGTATGATAAAGCCATAGCAATTGATGAAGAATACGCTAACGCATACAACGGAATCGGCGTATGTTATTACGCAATGAACAATTACACCAAAGCCAAAGACGCATATTTGAAAGCTAAAGAAATAGATGATTTACTCGTTTATCCTTATTACAATCTCGGTTTAATTGCTGAAAAAGAAAAAGACACTGAAACAGCCATTAAAAATTACAAAAAAGCAATAGAAATAGACCCTAATTATGGCTTGGCTTACAATAATCTGGGTATTTGTTATTATGATATGGGAGATTATGATAAAGCTTTAGAATATTATTATAAAGGGATAGAAGTTATGCCTTCTTCGGTTTATCCTTATTATAATATAGGGCTAATTGCAGAAAGAAGAGAACAATGGGACGAAGCTAAAAAATGGTATAATAAAGCCCTGGGAGTCGACCCCTCTTACACTAATGCGATTGACGGTCTTGATTACGTTAACGAAAAAATTGAAAGCGGCGATTATGTTTACGAATCTAAAAGCGAAGAACAAAAAAATAAATTAAAATCCGAAGCAATAAAAGAAATCAGTTTTGAAAAATACGGAAGAAATTTAAATAAAATGGCAAAGCAAAATAAACTAATCAAACCGGTTTGCAGGGATAAAGAAATTACAAGTGTTCTGGAAATATTAAACAAGCGTATAAAAAATAATCCCGTTCTCGTTGGGTATCCAGGAGTAGGCAAAACCGCAATTGTAGAAGGCATTGCCTTATTAATAGAAGAAGGCAAAGTCCCGGAAAAATTTAAAGATAAAACTATTGTTGAATTAAATATGGGAACTTTACTCGCAGGAACGTCGTACAGGGGAGATTTAGAAAAACGCCTGAAAAATATAATCAACGAAGTTAACGATAATCCTAATATAATAGTATTTATTGATGAAATACATACAATATTAGGCGCGGGAAGAGTTGAAGGCGGTAATTTAGACGTTGCCCAAATGTTAAAACCCGCTCTAGCCAGAGGAGAATTTCCGTGCATCGGGGCAACGACTTTTGACGAATATAGAAAATACATTGAATCGGACGGAGCCCTTGAAAGGCGTTTTTATCCTGTTAGAGTTGACGAACTTACTTTAGAGGCAACTTATGACGTTTTAAAAGCACTACGTCCTAAAATTGAAAAACACTACGAACTTAAAGTATCTTCCGAAAACTTAAAACTTATAGTTGATTTGGCAGAAAAACATATCAAAAAACGTTATTTCCCGGATAAGGGAATTGATATTCTTGAAAAAGCGGCTTCCCGCTGTTCTCTTAAAAACGAAAAAGAAGTAAACAGGGACGTTATTAAAGCCATAGTAGGCGAAACCGTAGGCATAGAATTTTTAGATACTGATGTTGAATCGGCCGAAAGATTACTTGATTTGGAAGAAAGTCTTTCCAAAGAAGTAATCGGACAGGACGATGCTATCAAACGCGTTAGTGAATTAGTACGAATGGCAAAACGCCGGCTTGACCTTCGACCTGAAAGACCGGACGGAGTATTTTTCTTTACAGGCCCATCAGGTGTAGGAAAAACGGAATTAGCAAAACAACTCTGTCTTTTCCTATACGGTTCTTTAAAGAAACTTATTCGTCTTGATATGAATGAATTTTCCGAGGCACACACTGTAAGCAAAATTTTAGGTAGCCCTCCTGGATACGTAGGTTATGAGGATGCACCGTATTTAACGGCAAATATAGAAGAAAACCCTGCAAGCGTTTTACTTTTAGATGAATTTGAGAAATGCCATCCTGATGTAATGAAATTATTCTTACAAATATTTGACGAAGGAAGAATAAAAAACGCCAAAGGCAAAACAGTATATTTTAGCGATACAACGATAATTATGACTTCCAATGCAGTAAGGGAAATATCAAAAGGAATGGGTTTTGACTTTCCCGATGCGGATGACAAACGAGTAAGTGTTGAAGATATTGTCAAAGAATTAAACAAAAATCATAATTTTCCTATAGAATTTTTAAACAGAATTGATGAAATTATTCTTTTTAACTCCCTCGACCAAGAACAAATAAAGAAAATAGTGCAAACAAAAATCGTTCGTCAGGTTAAAAATCGATTTAAAGAACACAAAATTAAAATTAATTTTGACAAAAGCATTATTAACAAAGTAATTGAAACGGGGTACAGCCCGGAATTCGGCGCAAGAAATTTAGAAAGAACTTTTGAAAAACTCGTTATACGTAAACTTTCTAACTATATATTGAAAAACAAAATAGGCGGAGATGCAGAACTCAAAATTTCAATCAAGGACAACGAAATAGTAATAGATGATTAGTAATGAATATAATTAATTTTAACTATAAAAAACCGGATAAAATCATAACTCTTCAATTGCCTTTAACAATTTTTGCATTATCATTGTTTCTTATAACGAAAAATAAAATTATGATTGTTTTTTTTTCCGGGATTTACCTACCTCATTTTATTGTTTCATTTCTTCTATTCCCGTTGTATATTTTATTATTCATATCATTAAACATTGAAATACTTTTTAGAGGCAAAATTTCTCAAAACTTATATTATTATGTATCATCAATTTTCAAACACTTTATTTTTACTTTTACAGGTATTTTATCCTTAGCTGACGGTTATGCACCTTTTTTTCTTCAAGAGCAAAATAATGACTACGGAATAACAATAGATTTTCAATCTCCGCATAAGAGCAAAAGACTATTATCGGTTTTACGTTTATCCGGTATAGTATTTATCTTATGTATTCCACAAATTATAATCATAGTTTTATTTTTACCTTTTTTAATAACGTGGGCTTTTATTTTCATTCCGTATTCAACGTATAAAAAAACAATCCCGTATTTTCTTTATACTTTTTCTAAACGTTTAATATTCTACGTTGTTTTAACATTTGGCTTTATTACAGGTTTAACTGATAATTATCCTCCAATCTTTCCTTATTAGTTCCTTTAGCCAAACAGTTTTATAGTATTAGATAAAAATATTTTTCTGTTTCTGCATTCTTTGCTACATTTACACTTTACTATTTTTTCATTTATGATAGTATTTATATGATATTTTAAAATCCGGTAAAGTTAATATGAACAGAATTTATATAAAAGAAATACAAAAGTTTTTAGGTCAGGAAGTTACGATAAAAGGCTGGCTTTACAATAAGCGTTCTTCCGGTAAATTACACTTTTTAGAAGTCAGAGACGGCACGAATATAATTCAATGCGTTATTTTTAAAGACGATGTTTCAGAAGAACTTTTTGACATAGCAAAAGATTTAACTCAGGAATCTAGTATCGAAATAACGGGAACGGTAAAAGAAGATAAAAGAAGCGCAATTGGCTATGAAATTAACGTAAAAGATTTAAAAATTATTAGCTTTTCAAAAGATTATCCAATTACTCCAAAGGAACACGGTATAGATTTCCTAATTACTAACCGTCATTTATGGTTACGTTCAAAACTTCAGCACGCTATTTTAAAAGTACGTTCGGAAGTTATTAGAGCATCCAGAGATTTTTTTGATAACAGCGGCTTTACGAATCTAGATGCTCCCATTTTCACACCCAATGCTTGCGAAGGAACTACCACGCTATTTGAAACGGAATATTTTGATTTAGGCAAAGCGTATTTAACGCAATCCGGGCAACTCTATATGGAAGCCGGCGCAATGGCATTTGGTAAAGTATATTGTTTCGGTCCGACTTTCCGCGCTGAAAAATCTAAAACACGACGACATTTAACAGAGTTCTGGATGATAGAACCCGAAGTTGCGTTTAATGACTTAAATGCCAATATGGATTTAGCCGAAGATTTTCTTGAACACGTTGTTTCTTGCGTTTTAAAAAAATGTGAACAAGAACTTAACACCTTAGAACGCGACATTACAAAACTTAAAAAAGTGAAAAAACCTTTTCCTCGAATTACTTATGATGATGCATGTAAAATATTGAAAAAACAAGGGCATGATTTTACTTACGGTAATGATTTTGGAGCCGAGGATGAAACAATTATTTCAAACCATTTTGAAAAACCCGTTATGATTCATAGATACCCTGCTAAAGTTAAAGCATTCTATATGAAAAAAGACTCGGCCGATTACTCCAAAGCTCTTTGCGTTGATGTTTTAGCTCCTGAAGGTTACGGTGAAATAATAGGCGGCGGGCAACGAGAAGATAATTACGACACTTTGTTGGAAGAAATAGAAAAACACAATTTACCTGTAGAGAATTTCGAATGGTATCTTGATTTAAGGCGTTACGGTAGCGTAGAACATTCGGGTTTTGGTATGGGAATAGAAAGAACAGTTTCATGGTTATGCAATATTCATCACGTTCGGGAAAGTATTCCTTTTCCCCGGACATTAGGGAGGTTAACACCGTGAGTGAAAACATTGAACATTATAAAAATATGATTAACGAAAAAACTCTTGAACAACTAAACGAAGAAAAGATATCTTTAGGCAAATCAATCTCCGATACCGCGCAAAGAGTACAGCAATTTTCCGGCAAAGACCCCGAGAGAATGGATGAACAATTAACTCTTATGAAGGAATTAAGAAAAAAATTAAGCATTGTAATAAAACGTCTTCAAGAAATAAAGGATTAAATTTTAAATGGGAAATAATTACGATGTTGTTTGTTTCGGAGCTCACCCCGATGATATTGAATTCGGAATGGGGGGAACGTGCTTAAAATTCAGGGAAAGCGGGGCATCTTTGCTCATGGTTTCCTTTACAAAAGGGGATAAAGGCACATACGGAAATCCTGAACAAAGAGAAAACGAGTTTAAAAACGCTGCTCAAACTTTGGGGAGCGGACATTTAATTATTGGCTGGAAAGATTGTGAGTTTGACAATAATTATCAAAATAAACTTGAAATTGCAAAAATAATAAGAAATAATAAACCGAAAATTGTATTTGCTCCATATTATGAGCACAAACACGATCATCATAACGGTGCGGCTCATCCCGACCATATACGTTGCGGCTTGATGATAAAAGATGCGTTAAGATTTGCGCGATTTAAATCAATTATGCCTGATATCCCTGCTCATGATGTTAAAAGGGTTTATTATTATATGATACCACGTGAAATCAAACCTAGCTTTGTTATTGACGTATCAGATGTAAAAGAAAAATTAATACAACTTATAAAATGCCATGAAAGCCAAATGTCAATTAACCGTAAGGGAAAAAGCGTTCTGGATATGTTGAATACATACAGAGAAATAACGGGGATTTTTGCAGGCGAAAATTTCTGCGAGGCATTTATTTGCGAAGAAATAATTAAAGCAAATATTCACGCTTTATTTACATTCTAACTCAGACATTGAAATATGTATTATTCAAATATTGTTTTACGTTTTATTATCAACAGCAGCATTTTGGCTACAACATATTTCATAACTCATTCAAATCATACAGCCTTTTTTTATAAAAATTGGATTTTCACCCGTTTTTATCTTTATGCCCCCAGAGTTTTTAGAAGTTCCTTCAATAGTATCTCCATACTCTTTGGAAACTTTTTCCGGTAAAATTTTTTGAAATGAATATTTCTTTAAAGGTTAAAACGTTATCTTTTTTATATTTATACAAATACAATTTCAATTGGTTTATTTCTCTTAAAATACTTTTGCTAAAAATTATACTCGTATTAAATAAGCGATATTTTCCCCTTGCAATAAATGCATATTTTGCGCCTTTAAATTTTTTTAATCCTTGGTTTTTAAATACATAAGAATTTAATACTGCTAAAAATTTTCCGTTTTTATAAAACGTTACTGAACCTTTAATATTTTTAGGAACGCATAATATCCATTTTCTATAAAAATTTTTGAATATAAATATATATTTTGATAAAACGTATCCGGTTTTATCATTTAAAAATTTAATTTTCACCCAAGTTTTAGATAAATTGTTAATTTTAGAGTCAGAATACTTTTTATTAAGTACTTTAACTTGAGTGCCTCGTTTAAGTTTAAAAATTACCTTAGAATTTTGATTTACACTATTAAAGACATTTAAAAACTGTTTGAGCACCACAGCGGAACTAGCATCAAAGGATACTTTGTTTGTATGTAAAAAACTAATTTGAGCCAATAATAAAAATATTAAAATAACGCGTTTCATATTTAAATTATAGAACCAATAATAACGGAAAGTCAAAAAAAGATAGGGCGTTCTAATTATATTTTTTTATAAAACGGTTTTGTTGAATAAAATTTATAAATTTTTCCCAATTTTTACTTGTATAACCCAAATTCCAAATTACTGTACGTTTTTTATCTCGCATATATATTTTAATTCTTTTACCCAAATGTGATGAAGAAAAACGTACCAAACTAATTTCACCAACAGGAATATTTAATACTTTATTTGACCAGCGCATATAAATATTTAAAATGTCATTTTTATATTCAACGCGATTAGTTCTTGCTAAAAATAAGCTTATGATTAATAAAATAAAAGTAGGTGTTACAATTGCAAGTGATATAGCCGTAAATAGAGCAACAGTATCCGTTAAATCAAGTCCGCTAATCCACAAGAAAATAATTAAAACACTACCTATTAATAAAAATTCAACTAATTTTTTAAGTATAAATTTCCCCGTTGTGTTTGCTTGAATAGTAAAACTATTAGGATTGTTTTCCATAAATATTTATCTGTCAAGAATTTGCAAATTAAGATTTTTTTTACTAATTAAAATATCATTCCATGCTTTCCAATTTTCCATATCGAAATCATTACTCCATACTGAAATCTTTTCGCCGTTATCCAAATATAACATTGTTTTCATAAGTAATTTATTTTCAATTTCTTTAACGCTGTCCACATTTTGCCAGTTAAACACAACGTTTTTTAAAGAGCCCCTTCTCACGATTATAACATTATCACCGGAAACAATTATTTCTTTTGTCTTTTCTCTAAGCTTTAAAAAAAAACTCATTAAAAACTGAATTAATAAAAAAGCAAACAAAGTTAATAGAAAAACGTTAAAAAGACCCAAATAATGAATTTCCAAATTAATTATTATTAATATAAAAAAAATTATCAAACTTATTATAAAAGATTTGAACAATGATTTTAAAAATAATTTTGATACTGGATATGCTTTAATAATAATTTTTTCTTTCATACTATAACAAAATTATCGGAAAACAGCCCGCTTTTTTTACAGAATAGATATTAAAATAGTTTTTAATCTATCTTTTTAATATATTTTCTTTCAACAAGAGTATCCTCCCACTCAAGCCATGTTTTTTTATCAAACCCCGTACTCCAAACGGGAATTTTAGTTCCGTTTTCCAATATTATATTTGTTTTTACATTTTCTTTTATTTTTAACTTTTTAATATGCTTTATATCTTTCCAATTTACATTAATTAATAAATTAACAATGCGTAACTGAATTTCCAATTCGTCATCGTTAAAGCGAATAAACCGGATTCGTGCCTGAAATAAAATTTTCAAAAGCCCCATAAAAAAAACGATAAAAAAAATGATTATACTAGTTAAAACGTATGCTAAAATCCTTTGTTCAAAGCTCTCTTTTTTTAACATATATAAAACAACTAATATTATAAAAGCGGAAATCAATGCTTCAATTGATGCACGCAAAACGAGTTTGCTTACGGGCTTAGCGTTAATAATTTTTTTACTATTTTCATTCATAATTTCTATACCTAATAAATAATTTTAAAAACTCTTTTAATTCTGCCGTTATTATATTAAAATATTAATAATGATTTTAATAACATTGTTAAATATACAAATAATGTTTAATTAAAAAATTCTTTTTTTGCGCTAAGGGACAAAGTTTATGGAAGCTTTCTTTAAGATAATTCCTTTAAAAAAATTTAGAAAAACTAACAAAGTGAGTTTTTATAATGTTCCCATTGTAGAAAATATGAAGTCCATTGACCTTGTTATACACGAACAGTTCGCACATTCACCCGGAGAAATAAAGGGATTTAAAAGACCATGGTATTATCATCCTGCACAGATTGATAATTTATTCGTTACTTTCGGACAAAGAACAGTTGATTTGTATAAATTAGGGCAGGGTAAAGAAATTTTAACTTTTCAAGTTGACCCTTATTCAATCAAACAAATTTATTACTCTGACAATGGAGATATTGAAAAAACGAAAACATTAATTCACGAACCGGCAATATTACACTGGGAATCTGAAGTTTTTCATAGAGTAACAACCGGAGAAAAAGGTTCCGCTTCTGTTAACTTAGCCATACATTTACCCGAATTCGATTTAAAAACGAATTTTAATATTTATAATATCGATATAAAAAACCAAACTTTTCAAGTATTAAGACAAGGATTTAAGGACCAGATGTAAACATGAAAAGGTTAGCTATTTTCTTCTTACTCACAACGTTATTTTGCTCACATATTTTTAGTGAATCCTATGCTAATAATCCTATGTTTTTATATGGGAAATGGCTTGCAAGCGTAGCAACGAAAAAATGGGATAAAGTTGTAAAATTTATGGGGTATCGTTTTAATGAAAACATGAAGCAAGCTAGTAAAAATTATAATAATAAAGAGAAAATGAAACTTTTTTTAGAACTACATGGAGTCAAAAATCCCAAAAAAAATAATTTTAAAAATCATTTTGAATTAATTAAATATATTTTCAATAACAGCACAAAATACAAAAATTTTTTTAAAGATGTTCTTTTTCCGGCAGAAAAAATATCAATCGATTATTACCATAAAGAAAAGCTTGCTCATTACAGGATAGAAGATGTAACATATTTTTATTTATTGGATTACAAATACGTTAGAAAGCTTAAATTACATTTAAAAAGCCATCGAATTGTTTATATTCAAAGAGACATTAGAGGTTGGTATGTGTACCCTGCGCGGTTTTAAACAAATTTTAACAGGATTTTAGTTGCATTTTATTTTATTTTTAAAATACGTTGACATTAATTCTATAAAATATGATATTCAATAATTAGTGATAAAAATAAAGAGCGTTTGATATGGAAGAAATTAAACCGGATAAAACGGGTTATATTAAAGCCGATGGTTTAGATATTTATTATGAATACATCGGTAAAGGGGATAAAGAGATTGTTTGCCTTTTAAACGGCATCGCAATGTATACGCGGTCATGGTTTTCCATGCTTCCTCAAATAATGGATGAATTTGACGTTTTACTGTTTGATTACCCCGGGCAGGGCAATTCTTCTAGCCCGGATGTTGAATATAATATGGAACGTTTTTGCGACTATTTAACCATGATTCTCAATGAATTAAAAATTGAAAAAATTCATTTGGCAGGCATTTCTTATGGCGGTTTCGTTGCTTTTGAATATGCGCGTTTATATCAGGAAAGACTGCACACTTTAACCGTATCCGGCGCAATCGTTACTTTTGAAAAACTATACGATATTAATCGTAAAAATTCCGAATTAATATTAAAAAAGGCTCCGTTTGAAATTTTTCCTGATTTATTATACGAAAGAATTTTCGGAGAAGCTTTTTTTGAAAAAGTAGAACCTATGCTTGACAAAATGAAAGAAAAGCTCTATGAAAGATACAAGGATAGAGTTCATTGCCTAATACGCTTGCTTGAAACACAGGGGCAATACTTTGAAAATTGTAAAAATAAAGCTGATGAGTTTAAAAAAATTAAAACTCCTACAATAGTTATGTGCGGAGAACAGGATATTTTAATCCCTTATTGGACTCAAAAAAAAGCATGTAGCGTAATTAAAAATTGTAAGTTTATTTTAGTAGAAAATACGGGACACGTTGTATATTTGGAAAATCCGAGAGTCTTTTTCGGAAATATGAAAAAATTAATGAAAAATAAAAATTTAGAATTCAAAGCAATAAAAAAATAGTATGGAGACAATATGATTTTAGGATTATCTTTAATAGTTTGCGGTTTTATAGCAACGTATAACTACCTTCAAAGCAAATACCCGGCTTTAAACGAAATCTCAGGATTTATTGAAAAAGCTACGGATACTATTGCATGGATTACGGTTTTCGTTGGCATCTGGAAATTTTTCGGACCGGACCATTATATGAGGGAATCCTTGCCCACGCCTTTTATCGGAGATTTAATTCCTTCTTTTCTCGCTGTATGTACGGGCTTATTAACGAATAACAATATATTGAATACAATTAACTTATCAGAAGATAAAAAGAAACGCATAATTAGTACTCTTGAAAAGTTTAGAATTCCGGCGGGTTTTTCGGCAATAGGAGCGGGCATTGTACATATAATTTCTGGCGGGGCACCTTTACTTTAACTGTTAATTTTCAACAAATGAAACGTATCACGCAAATCTACATTTCTAAACGCTCGAGCTAAACATTGCTTATAATTAATGCATTCTTGGCAAAGATTACTTTTTAATTTAAAAACAATCTCATTGCATAAATTTACCGAACAATAATCTATATTTTTAATTTTCCTAAACAATATTAGTTCCGTTTCGTTTAAAATTTCAAAAGCTAATAATTTTTCAACGAGAGTTTTCGTTTTTGAAATAAAGCGTTTGTCCTGTCTTGATATTTTTTTTCTACTAAATCCTTCTTTTAACGAACGTTTTTCAGGTCTTTCAGGTTTAATCTTTATTTCTGAATTATGATTTTCCATTTGTTTTAAGTTATTGTTATTTCTTTTTACAAACAGATTTTCGCACTCTTTCTCACCACCCAAATTATTCGATTGAATATGCATTGTTTTTCTATGTTTTGCAATTTGTATTTTTTTATTAAAATTTTGGTTTTCTTTATGTTTTACAATTGACTCTCTTTTTTTGCTATTTGAAATATCTACGCTGTATAATTCGGGAATTAATCCGTTGTCTTTCAAAAGCACTTCTTTATTATTTTCCAAATTATGACTTTCCCCTGTTTTTAATATGGATTTAACAATGGAATAAACATATCCCGGGGCTTGCTTTTCTTTATTTTTAGTTTGCTCCTTATTTTTAACTTTTTGTTTTGAGATTGGATAAAAGAAATAAATAATAAGAGAAACTAATATTGCGGAAATTAATAAATATCCCCATAAATTCAAAAAATTAAGTAAATATAACGTAATTTTATAAGCATAAAATGAAAGCCATTTTAAAATTCCAAAATAAACTAAAACGAGTATTGAAAAGCCCCCAAAGACTCCGAATATTTCTCCCCGGACATTTAACGCTTTCATTAAGAACTGACCGGCATCAAGAGGAGGAATAGGTAAAAAATTTATTAAAACAAAAATTAATTGTACTGCGGCAAAGTAAATAATTACGTTTTTTATAAACGGAGACAATACATCTTTGTAGTTAAAAAATCCACTAATTAATAACAATTTTGATAATATCAATAATAGACAAAATATTATTAAATTTGCAAACGGGCCTGCTAAAAAAATCTTTAACGCGTTTTTAAAGGATAAATCATGGTCTTCATGATTCATTCTTGAATACCCCGATACAGCGTTAAAAGAAAAAACGGAAAAAAGCGGAATTAAAAAAGTACCTATTGCATCGGGAAAAATAATTTTAGAATTTTTTGGAAAATATGTAAATTTCAAACGATAAAGTTGATGTCCGGTTTCGTGAATATATAACGAAAATAAAAACAAAATTAGATTTATTAAAATTATGGGCAAGGAAATTGAAAATAAAACGTTATTCATAAACTTTCACCGTTTTATTTATATTTTCGTATTTTTTTAAAATAACAAAAGTCAATTTTATAAACATACTTAACAATACTTTTTAATATATTTAATATACATTATGGCAAAAAAACTAAAACGCGTTATTTCTGCATCACGCCGGACTGATATACCGGCATATTATCTGGACTGGTTTATTGATAAAGTTAAGCAGGGTTTTGTATTCGTAGATAATCCGTTTTATCCGGGAAATGAACGTAAAATAAATTTATCAAGGGAAGAAGTTTCATGGATAGTTTTTTGGTCAAGAAACTATTCACATTTTATAAATAAAATGGATGTATTTTTAGATTATAATTTATTTTTTCACTTTACAATAAACAAAGAAAATGAAATTATCTCTCCAACGCCTTATTCATTAACAAATCAGATTAAACAAATTGAAACCTTATGCTCAAAGTTTTCACCTAATAATGTTATGTGGCGTTTTGACCCTTTATTTTTTTATTCCCAAGGCAGTAATTATTCACCTGAAATATTTAATACTTTGTGTTTTGAAATGAAAAATGCAGGTATAAATCAATGCACATTTTCTTTTGCATATCCTTATAAAAAAATACACACTAGAATAAAAAAACGCGGTTTAAATATAGAAATGAAATATCTAACTTTAAACGAAAAATTATTAATTACTAAGGAATTAGTAGAAATCGCTTCTTCACACAATATCCGCCTTTTCTCATGTTGAGATGATGATTTACTAAAAATACCGGGAATACAAAAAGCGCGTTGCATTGACGGTAAATATCTTAATACCTTAACTACCGAAAAAGTAAGCGTTGCCTCCTATGCTTCAAGAAATAGCTGTGGTTGCACTAAATCTACTGATATTGGAAACTATACCGGGCAAAAATGTAAATCCCGTTGTCTTTATTGCTATGCTCGTCCCGGCGATTAGATTTTTTTTTTTTGCTTTATTTTTTTTAGAAAAGTGCTAAAATCATAATTCATACAAATATCAAAGGCGGTAAAATATGTTTGAACCGGGAAAGTATTTAAAAGGATTTTTCGGACATAAACTTTTTGATAGCTCGCTATACAATGATTTTTACAATATGAGCATGGATGAGTTATTAAAGTGGAACAACGACTTTGTAAACGTGCTTTCAAAAACCGTGCCGTTTACTGATACATGGAATAATATGGTTGACGTACAAAAAGCATATTTTAATTCATGGCTCGCTCTCAACGTCCATATGTTAACGGATATTGATACCAAACCCAAAAAATAACTAAAACTTTATAAAAAAGATTTACAGTTGGACTTTATAAAAAATTTTTACTATATTTATTTTTCAAATAAACATAACCACAAACAAATATGATTACAAAGAATAAGCTTAAACAAATACAATTTATCTGCTTTGATATGGATGGCACAATTTATACTTCCGAAGGTATTTTAATGCCCTCATATCACAGGGGAATAGAAAAATTTAATAATAAATATAACGCGAACTTAAAAAAACCTACAATAGAAGAGTTAGAACATCAAATTGGGCAACCGGTTAGGATTATTTTTAAAAATCTTTTCCCGGAATTAAAAGATGATAGCAGATTAAACGAATTATCCGGTATTGTCTTATCTGAATTCTTAGATATGATTGCGCAAAGAGGAGGAAAGTTATTCCCGAACGTTTATTTTACTTTGGAAGAATTAAAAAACAAAGGTTATATGATAGCAATTGCTTCTAACGGTCGGCGTGAATATTTACAAAAAATTTTAAGCGCTTTTAATATAGAAAAATATTTTGAACCACTTATTGCAATTGATGAAAAAGAAATAACGGAAAAATCTCATATTCTAAGAAAATATATGCAAACTTATTCTTTAACAAACCGTGAAATTTTAATGGTAGGGGACCGCTCAAGCGATTTAGAAGCAGCGGAAAAAATTAATTGTCAATTTATAGGTTGCAGTTACGGTTTTGCTAAAAACGAAATAATTGGTGCCGAGAATGTTATCCATGATATTAAAGAAATTCTAGAATATATTTAAAATTTCTTTGTTAATAAATATTGCTTTATTATATTGATTAATACATTAAAAAAAATTAAAAGGATTTTGTTTTTTTACCGTTGTATAATATATTATAGTATGCTGGCGGCATACCCAAGTGGCTAAGGGAGCGGTCTGCAAAATCGCGATCGTGAGTTCGATTCTCACTGCCGCCTAGAATAAATTGCCCAAGTGGTGGAATTGGTAGACACCCGGGACTTAAAATCCCGTGCTATTTATTTAGCGTGCCTGTTCGAGTCAGGCCTTGGGCAATAAAAAGGGTTTTCTATAAACGGAAAACCCTTTTTTTATTCACTTTACCGTTACATTTTGCTAGCTATCTTTTTTATAGCAGAAATCAGTTCATTTGGTTTAAACGGTTTAACTTTAAAATCTTTTACTCCGGCTTTAATTGCTTGGGATAACAAAGTTTTTTCATTTAAAGCGGAAATCATCACTATTGCAATTTCAGGATTATAAGCTAAGATTTCTCTCGCTGCCTCCATACCGTTTTTACCATCCATAGTTATATCCATGGTAATTATATCCGGGTTCAGTTCCTTAGTCATATTAACAGCTTCAAAACCATCTTTAGCTGCGCCAACTACAGTAAAATTTTTCGAAAGATTATCCGTTATTATATTACGCATTAATAAAGAATCATCAACAACGAGTATCTTTTTCATAATTATACATCCTAATAAAATTATTTATCAAACTAATTGTAATATAAATAAATTCCCCCTTACATACAAAATAAAATAATTGTCATCAGTTTAAAATTTTCTTATTTAATTCAAAATTGATTTTTTTTGTTTTTTTATTATATTTAGGTGTTAAATATCAATAAAATATCTATGATAAAAATTAAAAGATATTTATGGAAGAAAAATATGAATAAAAAAATAATTATAATTTTTATTACTTTGATAATTAACATTAATTTATTTGCTGCTAAAACTTTATTAAAAATAGAAAATTCAGTTTTCACCTATAATGATTTTAAAGAAGATTTCAAAATGTTTATGGTTTTAAAAAATAATGATGATAAAATTGATAAATATCTGAAAAACAACAAATTTTTAAAACAATATTTTTACTCAAACTATCTGGTGAAAAAAATCTTGTTAAAATATGCTAAAGAAAATTACTTAAAAAATAAACCGACCTTGAAAAAAGCTTTCAACCGCTTACTGTACAAAAGCGCGATATCGGCTTATGTTCAGTATGTTCACGTTAGCCGGCATACGCGTGAGCCTAAGGATAAGGAATTAAAAGCGTTGCATAAACAAATGATTAAAAGAGGAGCAATTAAACCTCAATTCCGAAATAAGCCCTTTAAAGAAATTAAACCGACTTTAACGAGATATTTTCACCAAAGGCAACAACAATATTTATTAGCGCGTTTTATAAATTCCGTACAACAGGCGA
>CAYUYT010000050.1:0-19397 GCA_964449345.1 uncultured Spirochaetia bacterium
CTTTAAAGTGTCGGTTGAAAAGCAATTACAATATACAATACTTTGATTTTAAAAATCACTTTAGTATATTAAAACCACCATGGGCACAGAAAACGCTGAGGTTTGAATAAAAGTTCAGGGCTTAAATACGAACGCGGATTTGAAAAATACTTCTAAATCCCTTTGATAAAGCAGGGCTTAAAGAAAGGCAAATCCCACTGAATCCCCCTTCAATTAAAGGGGACTTGAAGAAAAGAGAAGAAAAAGCCCACATTGTAGAGGCTACAATGGCCATTTTCGCGTGTGTAAAAGTATATTTTTGTTTTGATTTTTAATAAATCAAATTTTTACCTAATTTTAAATTTGCATTCTCATTATCTTTAACACAAGTAGTTTTTATTACATAAATATATTAGTTACCTTAATCTATTCCCCAAGTTTCACCCTATATTTATCCATCAGAACTTTAATGTCACTTGCCAAACGAATTTCACGCATCCTAAGCGCATCGAGGTAATATTTTTTTAAAGTAAAAACAAATCTGTATTTATTGAGTTTTTCATTGTCCAATTTTTTTTCCATAAAAATACCTCTATTAACAAATGTGCAAGAACCGTGCCATTATGTTATTAGGATTATAGGAATTTTAAATTTAGGAATTTTGCTTCCTGTTATAAGCGTTTTTATTAAAATACACGTCAAAACAATAGAGTCTAGGAGAATTTTAATTTCTTAGAACCAAGTGGGCACTTGTTTTTGTATAATATATTTAAAATTCTTATGATTGTCTACCAATTTTTGTGTAAATTCTACCACATTCATGTAGGGAATTTTATTTACACTAAATATTATTTTAACTTACGCGTTAATCACAACTAAACTAAAATATGAATATAATAAAATTTATCCCTCAACACTTTTTGCATAAAATCATATTTTATAGGAAAAATTTTTATCAATAAATAGCTATATATAGAAAATTTTAAGAATTCCACTTTACTATCAAAAAGTTTTTGTTAAATTTTTATGACAGCTACGATATAGTAGAGAAGAATTAATTATTGTTAATAATAATGTGTTTTTTATTAATTTATTTTTACACAAAAACACTTTTATTTAAAAAAATATAAAACAAATACGAAAATATTACATAATTTATAAAATCTCCTTGACCTAAACGTAGCAAAACAAGTAAATTTATATATATAAGTTTAACTAGCAGGGTTATAAAATGAGTAAAGAAAAAATGAAAAAATTTTGGGAAAACGATGAATATTTTATAAAACACATTAAATATTTGACTAATATTGTAATTCAAGTCAGAAATGACCAGGAATATACACAAAGTACGCTGGCTGATATTACCGGATTAAAACAGCAACAAATCTCGAAGTTTGAAAACGGTATGTCAAACTGGAGCTTAAAAACCTTTTTCAAAGTTTTAAAGGCGTTGGGTTTATCATTAAAAATTGAAAGATTAGAAAATAGCCCCGCCTCAAATGAAACGGGGTTTTATTCCATTGACTAATTATTAGTTTTTGTCTTTATCAACAAGCTTATCTTTTTTAATCCACGGCATCATTTCGCGTAATTTTGTTCCAACATTTTCAATTGCATGCCGGGCGCTTATGCGGCGTTTAGCTTTTAAAACCGGTTGATTGGCTTGATTTTCAAGGATAAACTCAAGGGCAAATTCTCCGTTTTGAATTTCACTTAAAATTTTGCGCATTTCACATTTTGTTTCTTGCGTAATTATTCTCGGGCCGCGCGTAAAATCTCCATATTCAGCAGTGTCTGATATTGAATAGCGCATATTTGCAATACCGCCTTCATAAAGCAGGTCAACTATGAGCTTAGTTTCATGCAAGCACTCAAAATATGCCATTTCAGGGGCATAACCGGCCTCTACTAAAGTTTCAAAACCTGCCTGAATTAATGCAGTCAAGCCACCGCATAAAACTACTTGCTCCCCGAATAAATCCGTTTCTGTTTCTTCGCGGAAAGTTGTTTCAATTACACCGGCTCTGGCACCACCAATTCCCTTTGAATAAGAAAGAGCTATTTCTTTTGCGTTACCCGTTGCATCTTGATGCACAGCAATTAAACACGGTACTCCGCCACCGTTAACGTATTCACGTCGTACTGTATGCCCCGGACCCTTAGGTGCACACATACAAACGTTTACGCTTGCCGGTGGTTCAATTTGATTATAATGAATGTTAAAGCCATGAGCAAAGAATAACGAAGTGCCGTCTTTTAAATTATCTTTTACGTCGTTTATATAAACTGCACGTTGATACTGGTCAGGAACGAGCATCATAATCAAATCTGCGTCTTTGCTAGCCTGTTTTGCGCTTAGTGTATTAAAACCGGCTTTTTTTGCCTTGTTAAAATTATCAGAATTTTCAAGTTCACCGATAGTAACGTCAATACCGCTGTCTCTTAAATTTTGCGCATGTGCATGGCCCTGAGAGCCATATCCGATAACAACGACTTTTTTGCCTTTTAAAACACCTAAGTCCGCATCCTTATCATAATAAATATTTAAAGCCATTTTTTTCTCCTATTAAATTATTGTGAATTATTGATTAATATATTAATCGTTAAGTAAAAATCAAATTTTTTTTTAGCTTCTATACAATAATCTATCAATATTAAATAAACATTTGAAATTTAAGTGATTTTAATCATTAATTATATCAATAATTTTTAAAAATGCAGATATTTAAATTAAATCCGGTTTTATTTTAGATTGCATAAAAAATTAATTCAAAAAAAATATCACTGCGTTTTATTTTTAATTATGATATTTGCTCAAATCCTTCATGGTGAACAATGAGTGCAAAGTTTTAATTTGGTATTTCACCACCCTTCTTCACCGGTAAGATTAAGTTTGAGGGTTTATACCATGTCCACATCTGAATCGAAAACGGAAATATAGAGGAGGCAATGGCCATTTTCGTCTTTTTTGATAAATATATATTTTAAAATAAATTGTAAGTATATATTTGTTGATAGTTTTATCACATTTCAAAATTGTGGGAACATTTAGTAAAACTATTAAGCAAATTTAGTCATTAATAACGCATCTTCAACAGGATTTCTATAATATTTCCTTCTTATTCCTGCTTCAAAAAAACCGTATTTTTTATAAAGGTTTATCGCCGGTTCATTAGATACTCTTACTTCAAGATAATAGAAACTTACGCCTGCACTTCTGCCTAACTCAAAGATTTTTTCAAGTAGCAAAGAACCGAGTTTTTGCCCGCGAAAATCAGGATGAACTGCAAAATTATTTATATGTCCTTCGTCTGTTAAAATCCATAAACCGAAATATGCAATAATCCGGCTTTTTGAATTTTGCAATACGTAAAAATTCGAATATGAACTCGTTGCTTCGTGTTCAATCATATCTTCTGTCCAGGGCGAGGGAAAAATTAAATTTTCAAGGTCAAGAATTTCTTTAATATCGTGAAATTTAAGCCGTCTAAAAATAAAATCCTTTTTATTCATAACGCAGAACTTCAACAGGCCTTTTCTTTGCCGCTCTTCTTGAAGGAAAATACGCTGCAAATATTGCGGCAAGCATTGCACCCGAACTTTGCAAAAATACATCCAGAAAAATTATTTTATATGGCAGGGTTGATAAATAAAACTTTTCTACAGGCATAATTTCAAAAGCTTTCGGTGTAGGCATATTAAAAGCAAATGCCCAAGATTTGTTTAACAAATTAACAATGAACTCAATAAAATGGCTGATTTTGTCAATGTTAACTGTTAAAAATAAACCAAGCAATACACCAATGATTGCTCCGATAAAGCCGATTAAAACACCCTCAAAAATAAAAACCCTGCTAATTGTGCCGGATTTTATCCCGTACGCTTTCATTATACCTATATCTTTTTGTTTTTCAACTACAATTACATTTAGAGTAATGTAAATATTTAAAAACGAAAGCAGAAGAGCAACGTATAAAATAACACTTATTAACTTTTTTTCTTTATTAAACTCCTGAAAAATATCAGCGTTGCCAGAATTAATAACGTTAAAATCTCTAAGAGCACTAAAATTTTTTATCTTTTTAATAAAGTTTTTCGCGTTTTGGGCATTTTTCAAGTAAATACCAAGCGTTGTTATAAGTTTTGCATGACTGTTGGTGAGTTTTCTCATTGCTTTTAATGAAGTATAAGCTAGAAACGTATCGTATTTTGCATATCCTGCGGTAAAAACGCCTTTTACCTTTAAATTCACGGTATTAAATGGACTTGCCCCTGAAGATGGGTCCACCACGGCAACGGTTATTGTATCCCCGGGACGGACAAATAAATTAGCAGCAAGGGTTTCCGCTAGAATAACGTCATAATCATTTTTCAATTTAAGCTCACCGCTAATTTTTCGAAAATTTCTGCCGAATATATTCCTGTTTACGGCTTGTTTTTTCATTCCCTTTAAATGCGTAAGAAAATTTTGTCCGAACCTTTTCATTAACGCTTTTTCTTCAAAATAAGTATGAACGCTTTTCACGTTTTTCATTGACTCAATTCTATTTTTAATTTTTTTCCAATTTAAAAAACCCGTTTGTTTATGTCTAACCCTAACGTGAAAATCAAAAGTATAGACCTTATCAATAATATTTCTTTGAAAACCGTTAGTAACTGATGATGTTAAAATTGGAGCGGCAACGAATAAAACCACCATAAAAATGCTGATTATGGTCATTGACGATATAAAAGAATTGCGTTTTTTGCTTTTTAAATATCTGGAAGCAATTAGAAATTCGAGTTTCATAATTTAGAATATAGCAAAAAAAAAATTGAATAACAACGGGAAAAAAATATAACGCATGTTTATTGTATTTTGTATATTATAGATTAATCAATCACTCATAATGATACAAACAGCTATATATTAAAATTTTCTTTCCTGATACTTTGTGCACTAATCAATGTTATCGGCTTATACGCCGTGACCAAAATCCTATGAAATCGAATTTCAAAGGTTCGGGCTTGCTTTTTCCCGTGTAAAGATTATTATAAATGCGTTTTAATAATTCGTTTATTTTTTGGCTCTTCTAAAAAGTTGTGGAAAAATACAAAATATGGTTAAAGCTCCAATATTTGATTTTAACAATTATCTCTTGGAATTATTAGGGTATTTTTAAAATTGGCGCAAGGCAGTATATCTCTTATAGTTATACCTACCCTTTTTGAATATACTTTGTTTATAAATTCGCTTTAAGCTTTTATTGTTATTAATTATCGATAAAATTTTTTCATTATTTTCAAGTAATTCTAATTCCGAAAAGATATTCCAGCTTTCTAATATTTCAATTTTATCTTTTTTAGGAGTATTAAATTCCAAAAGCTTATTATAATTTTCCTTAAAATCAGGTTTTGCAATTGAATTTATAACATTTAAAATTAATTGCATTGTGTTGTTAGTTCCCGATAGAAAATCCCACAGTTCATTAGCTAATAAAATTTCTTCAAAGTCATAATACTTTTTACCGTCAATAATTGAATCCAAAAACCGACTTTTATTTGACTTCGTTGCTTCTTTACTAGTGGGGTCAAAAGGAAAACCAATGTAATATTCAATTTTCTTATTTTTAAAATAATGATGTAGTGCTGCTTTTGCTTCTAATATTTTTTGTTTTTCCCCCCGCATTTCACCTGCGTTTGGTTTTACAGTTTTTAATTCAATGCAGATAATTTTATCATCATCTTCAATAAAAACGTCAGCTGTGAAATTATTCGCCTCAATTTCTTGTCCTTGACCGGTAAAAATTAATGCGTTTTCTTTCCTCAAGTTTGGCACTTTATTTCCGTTCTTTAGGTCCGTAATAATATTTGCCACGTTTTCTTTCTGTTTATGCGTTATTTTCAGCAATGTATTTTCTTTTTTGGTAAATCCTTTTTTATCACCATGAGAAAGAATATGTGCAACTTCTTCAAAAAAGGACTGGCCTAAGGTTGTATTAAGGCCGTGTAACCAACTACTTAGAGAAATAAAAAATGGAATATCTTGAATGGTTTTGGAAATTTTATTTTTAAATGCGTTCAAAAATGCTTCATGAAAAGGGGCATTTCTATTTTTTTCGGAATCTTGAGGAAAATTTTCAAATCTGGAATAAAGCGTTTTTATAACTTCTAAAGATATTAATTCTATTTTATGCTTTGGTAAAATCATTTTTTCTTCTTTAAGTGAAATATTATTTCGGAATACGCTGCTTTGCCTTTTTCCGTTCTATTTAGAACAGGCCTTTTGTATCGATTTATTACTCGCATACCTGATTTATATGCTATTTCTGGATACATATTATATTTATCATTGGCTACAATAAAAATATTATAATCATCTTGTAAAAATCTTTTTGAATTATTTAAAGCTTGTACGATGCCTTGAATATACATTTTTCTTGCCTGTGCGCCTTGTCCCTTGAAAAGAGGGCCTATTTCCAGTTCATCTTCCCTTTCAAATCCGAATAACTCGTAAGAATATGCATGCTGTTCGTGGTAATCTATTAATCCGACATAAGGCGGGCTTGTAAATATACCTTTAATTTTTTTTTGCTTTGCAATTTCTGCAAATTCAGGGTTTATTTTCTCTAATTCGGCAAAAATATCAATATTTCTGGCATCTCCTTTTAAGCCTATTTGATAAGTATTTGTTTTTAATCTAGCAAACTCAGAGAGTCTTTTTACAGTATCTTTACTATATCTTTCCCACCATGACAAAATAGAAAACAAGGGTTTGCATATCTTTCCGTGTTTTTTGCAATAATACGTTTGCGTTACGGGTTCTTTTAGGGTTGCAAGGTCGGCATGTGTCGTAGCTCTGCAAGAACGAATTGTCCTGCTAAGAATTATAGTAATGATATTCCTTGTTATTGGATTTTCAATTTTCTTTAATTGTTCATACGTATAGTCAATTTCTTTTTTTACAGGCTCTAGATACCATTTTTCAAGAAAACTGCTTGAGTTTTTTTGTTTTATTTTAATATTATATTTTTTTACTAATTTATTAAAAACACCGAGAAAATTTTGTTCTTTTTGATAAGCATAAACTTTTTCAACTATTTCTTTTTTTCTAATTTTAATTTTATATTCGGGGGAAGGAAAATATTTTTTATTAAAAACGCTTAATTCATCAAGCAGAGCATTTTCAAACTGAACGTTATTATTATTTGAAATAAAATCTTCCAAAGCCTTCGTAATTATTTTTATTTCTTTTTGTAAATCATTAAAATCCACTTTCCCAATTTTTACGTTTGCTATTAAAGTATTAAAAGCGGAAATATCTATTCCAATAGCATGCATACCTAATTCATTTGCCTGTACTAAAGTTGTTCCACTGCCTGAAAATAAATCTAAAATAATATCTCCTTTATCAAAATAAACTTGCTTTTTAAAATTATCGATATGATTGTCAATAAAATATTCTACTAATTGCGGGATAAACTTGCCTTTATATGGATGTAACCGGTGAACGTGCTTTGTTGTATCTTTTTCTTTAAGGTTGTCAAAAGATAATGCCCAGTTTAAATCTTCTCCTAATTTCTTTTGCCAGTTAATTTCTCTTTGACCGTTTGAAGTTTTATAATAATTAATTAATTCGCTTTTATCTATAACGGTATTTCCGTTATTTGAATATTTTTTTACTTTGCCGTATTGAATTAAATAAGAAATATTAGAAGTGGTTATATTTTTATTAAATTGATTACTTGCCCATTTGCTTGCTTCTTTTATGGTTAATAAATCTGCCATATTACCTAACGCTTTTTTTAAGAATAATTTAATATGCTATATAATATCTATATATTAAAATAACTTCAATTTATAAAAAATCACTTTAATCATTCTCAACAAGGTCGTCTAAAACGTCTAATGCAGGCATATCGTGCCCTTCGATAAATTTAAGCGTTGCACCGCCGCCCGTAGAAACGTGCTGAAATTTATCAGAAAGCCCTAACATATTTACTACGGTTGCGGATTCACCGCCGCCCACTACGGTGAAAGTCCTTAGCTCGGATAAATAACGCGCTATTTCAAAAGTGCCTTTACTGAAATCCTTTATTTCAAACACTCCCATAGGACCGTTCCAAAATACCGTTTTAGCCGGTATTATTGCTTCTTCGAATTTCAGGATAGAACGCGGACCTAAATCAACGCCAATGTCATCTTTACCCATATTTATTGCCTCAACTACACGGGGGGTTCCGGGAGGGTTTAAGCTATCAGTAACGACAAAGTCATCGGGAAGGATTAAATTCACGCCATATTCTTTTGCATGAGCCATGATTTTTTTTGCTTCTTCTACTTTATCATGTTCAACCAGAGAATTACCTACGTCATAACCCATTGCTTTTAAAAACGTATAACACATACCGCCGCCAATGAGAATTGTATCAACCCGGGTCAAAAGCGCGTCTATTATGCCTATTTTACTCGATACTTTTGCCCCGCCTAAAACAAGGAGAAAAGGTCGTTCGGGTTTTTTTAAAGTCATTCGAAGGTATGTAAATTCTTTATCAACAAGCAAACCAGCCACACTCGGTAGGTACTTTGTTATTCCTACTGTAGACGCGTGGGCACGGTGAGCAGTACCAAAAGCGTCCTGTACGAATAACTCGCCGTAAGAAGCGAGTTTTTTGCTAAACACAGGGTCGTTTGACTCCTCTTCAGAATGAAAACGTAAATTTTCAAGGAGAATTATTTGCCCGCGTTTCATATTTTTAATTGCTTTTTCAACATCATCACCTACACAACTATCTAAAACTTTTACGGGTTTTTTTAAGAGTTCGGATAAAACTTTGCCCGCAGGCCATAACCGCTTACTTTCTTCTACTTTGCCTTTAGGCCTTCCCATGTGGCTCATCAAAACTATTTTACATTTTTTTTTGCGAAGATAATTAATAGTTTCAAGTGAACCAACGATTTTCGTTGTATCTAAAACGTTAAAATTTTCATCAAGGGGAACGTTATAATCCACGCGCACAATAACGCTTTTCTTTCTTAAATTTACGTCATATACGGTCTGCTTTTTTAGTCTCATGAGTTAACTTTTTTGTCCTAAAAATGATATTAAATCAACACACCTTGTACTATAACCCCACTCATTATCATACCATGAAACAACCTTAACAAAATTGCCCATTGCAGAAGTTGATAAAGCATCCACAATAGATGAAAACGGATTACCTATATAATCAACGGAAACAAGTGGCTCTTCCGAATAACCTAAAATTGCTTTTAAATCCGTTTCACTCGCAACTCTTAACTTTTCATTAACCTGTTCAGCAGTTACCTCTTTTGATAATACTGCGGATAAATCAACGAGTGAAACGTTCGGAGTAGGCACTCTTACAGCCATTCCCGTTAATTTCCCATCAACTTCGGGTAAAACAAGCCCGACTGCTTTTGCAGCACCCGTTGTTGTGGGAATCATTGACATTGCCGCGGCTCGCGCCCGGCGTAAATCTTTATGCGGCATATCTAGAATACGCTGGTCATTTGTGTATGAGTGAATAGTGGTCATTATTCCTTTTTCAAAACCGAATTCTCTGTTTAATACTTTAACCAAAGGAGCAAGGCAGTTAGTTGTACACGATGCATTGGAAATTACTTTATGTTTATCTTTATCGTATTTATCTTCGTTCACTCCCAAAACAACGGTAAAATCAACGTCTTTTCCCGGTGCGCTAATAATAACTTTTTCAGCGCCGCTTTTTAGATGTTTTTCCGCTTTACTTTTCTCTCTAAAAATTCCCGTTGCTTCTAAAACTATATTTACACCGAGTTTTTCCCACGGTAGTTCTTCTATATTAGCTTTTTTAAGACACCTTATTTCCTTGCCGTTAATAATAAGCTTATCTTTTTCCGTTTTAACTTCTCCGTCAAAAATACCGTGTACAGAGTCGTATTTAAAAAGGTGAGCTAAAGTTTCAATATCACCTAAATCGTTAATAGCAACACATTCAAGCTTTTTATCCATTGAATATTTAAACATAGAACGCAGAACACTTCTTCCTATCCTGCCGAAACCGTTAATTGCAAATTTGATTGACATTTTTCCTCCACTTATTCTAATAAATTCTTGCCAAAATAAATAAGCTGGACATCTTTAAAATCTTTGTATGTATACCTATAGGGATTCCTAAAAATATGACTATTTTTTTTAACTATTCGTAATTTTTGTTTATTATTAAGCAGGTTAAAATCAACGTATTTTTCGCTAACTTCATCCCACCCGCAGAAATAACCAAAACTATGCCTTTTTTCAAAATAAACTTTGATCTTTTTATTAATAAAAAACATTTTAAGTATTACAGCCACTAAAAATATAATATTGTTAAAGCAAAAAGCAATTAATTTTAAACTACGTAATTATTAAATTCTTTGCATAAATTTCCTGCGCACATTAATCAAATATTGAAATTAACACGTTGAAAAGAATAAAAAAGCCTATTCTCTTAAACCGCAATATTTTGCTTCAAATTTACCGTAAATTGTAACTGTTTTTCCTTTAAACTTTCCTATTCTCGGTTTCATTTTTATTAAAGAAGGAACATTCATGATTATGGTATCCCCTGGGTTTTCCGGCTTTTTTTCAAGCTCAATGTCAACCATCATTTGATTATGAGAACCTATTCCCGCAATAGAACGGGTATTTTTCGTTGTTGTAAATAAACGTACAGCAATTTCACCTTTGGGAATCTGGCGCATATTTGCCTGAATGTTTTCACATTGCGTTTTGTTTATATTAAATAAATACATTGTATAACCTTGAATTTTTGTATTTTTGATTGCAATAGCATGGGGTAATTCAAGTTTTTTTCCGTCAATAAATACACCTGGCTTGCCCCCACCCCCGCATGATACCGATATTATAATTACCAGCAATAAAAAGGGAATATTTTTTTTCATGTCTTGCTCCTAAAAAAATATTATAAATTAACTATACATTTTTTTTACAATAAATCAACGAATAAAAAAATATTTCAATGTGATTATTCAAAATCGATTAAATAAAAATTTTAATGCGTTGTTTTTAATATATTTTCTTGTATTCAACAATTCTCTTTTATTCCTAATCATTCTGTCATAAAAGCGTGGGGGGTCATACAGAAACGTATTTTATATTTCTGTTGTGATTTATTTTTTTGCAGAAAATGTTTTCAAACCTCTTTTTATTAACTGAAATTGTAATCAACTAAAAAAGTTAAATATTTCACAAATAACCACTTTTTTATATTAATCTTTTAAAAATTTAAAAAATGAAACTAACGCAACGATTTATTATATTTATATCATGTCTAATGGAAAAAACAAAAAAAATAACGGAAATTCTAAACGTAAAAAAAACTATAAGCAGAATAATAAAGAATTATACAGTGGGAATAAGCAAACGAGTAAAAAAAACGTTAAAAAAGGCAAAAAATATTTTCTAAACGACCACAATATACCGCAAATGCTTTTTGCAGATGCAACGGGGAATATCTACGACCACCCTTATTATTTAATGAGTGCTATGAGTTTTGACGAGGTTTTATGCCCGGGACCTGATGAATTAATTACTCTACCTTATAATAGTAAATTGTTCTTTCTCCCTGAAGTGAAACCCGTTGGCTATGACCCTTTTGAAGACGAATACGTTATAATTGATACGGTAGAAATTGACGGGCGGGAAATAGAAGCTTTTGCGGTTTCCGTTTTTCTTCCTCCGGGATATGCGCGCATTTATTTGCCCGGGGCGGATTATTCTGAAAAAACACAAACTTTACCTTTGTGGTCTTATACCGCTGTTGGTATGGATAAAGATGAATATTTTTACGCTTGCGCTTTTCTCGTTGAAAATAATTATAAATGGGATCCTAAAAACTATGATGATAGGGAGCTTGTGCCTGAAATAAAAAAGTTTCACCAAAAAATTCCTGAAAATATGTTAATGAACCACCTAAGGCGGTGCGCAACGGAATATCATTGTTTCGCCGCAAAAAATTTATTTTTACGCAGATGGGAAGCTCCTCTGCCGGTTGCTAAAAAGTGCAATTCCCGTTGCCTTGGCTGTTTGTCGTTGCAAAAATCAGCAGGTACATGCGCATCTCATCAACGCATCAATTTCAAGCCGGATATTGACGATATTGTAGAATTAGCCGTGCCTCATCTTGAGAATGCCGAACACGCTTTGGTTTCTTTCGGACAGGGTTGTGAAGGGGAACCTCTAACCGAATGGGAATTAATACGCGAATCCATTATTGAAATCCGCAAGCAAACGAAAAAAGGCAGTATTAACCTAAACACTAACGGGAGTTTGCCCGATAAAATTGAAAAACTAATAAACGCCGGTCTTGACAGTATCAGAGTAAGCATGAACAGCGTCTTACCGGAAATCTACACAGCGTATTTCCGTCCGGTTGACTACTATTTCAAAGACGTTATTAAGTGTATTGAAATATGCAGGAAACAAGGCCTTTTTACAATGATAAATTATTTGATTTTTCCCGGTGTAACGGATACTGAAGAGGAATATGAAGGATTATGCTCTTTGATAGAAAATCCCGGAGTTGATTTTATACATTTTAAGAACCTTTGCATTGATCCTGATTATTACATTAGTGAAGTTGGCAGAGGTCAAGGTCATATTTTGGGAATTCGCGCAATGTTTGAATTGCTAAACCGTAACTATCCCGGCGTTGATATAGGTTATTTTAATAAAAATATTAAGCGTTTTATCGGATATGATTAAATGAATTTTTTTTAATTGTAAATAAAATTTGTCTTTATAAAAAAAATTCAATATATTAAAAACACACCGCGGAGTGGAGAAGTTGGTTATCTCGTTGGGCTCATAACCCAAAGTTCGCAGGTTCAAGTCCTGCCTCCGCTAATTGAAGGGAGGGACTTTTTTAAGTTCCTCTTTTTTAATTAATAAAAAATTTTTAACAAAGGGGATTTTGCTATGGCAGAAGTAACAGACATTATTTCTCAATTCACCAAAATGGGTGAGGATTTTAAAAAGAACATGGAAGAGTGGATTAAAAAAGCTCAAGACGAAATGAAAAAATTCATGGGTGACTTTCCTATCATGGAAATGCTTAAAGAATCTTTTGATGATTTAGTAGCAATTGCTAAGAAAAACTTTGAAGCTCTTAAAAGCGGCAAAATTGATGCTGATTTTGTAAAGTCAAACATGGAAGAAATCAAGAAGTTCTTTGAAAAAAATCTTGAAAAAGTTACCTCACAAATGAAAGGTGGCGGAAAATAAGCTGCACTTATAGCATTAATTTAAAACTCCGGCATTAACCTGCCGGGGTTTTATTTTCTAAGGCGAGATAGCTCAGTTGGTCAGAGCACACGGCTCATATCCGTGTTGTCCGGGGTTCGAATCCCTGTCTCGCTAATTTTTAAATTTAAAGCCGGAGATTTTTTCTCATGGCTTTTTTTGTTTAAATATTGCCACAAGCCATAATTTTAAAATATTTTCATAAAAATCCTGTATTATGTTAATCAAATTTGAAACTTAGCCGATGTTTTTAATATAAATAGCAGACTGGGTAAGGAATTAATGATATTTCACCTGCGGTTTAAACGCGATTATTTTTCTTCAAGCCGTGATATCAACTCTTGCGATGTAACGCTTACGTTGCCTAACTTAGTAATTTCAATCCCCGCAGCAATGTTTGAAATAAACGCGCTTTTGTAAAATCCTATTTTTGCGCTTAAACCCAATGCCATTACAGAGCAAACTAAATCCCCGGCTCCGGTAACATCGTAAACGTCTTTTTGCGAAGTTGGAAGGTCAACGCGTTTTTTATCCGCCTCAAACAAAGCCATGCCCTGTTCACCGAGAGTAATAAGAAGGTATTCGCATTTTAACTTTTCAAGAAGTAAGTTACCTGTTTTTTCAAGAGATAATTCATCCGTAATTTTAATACCGGACATTTTTTCGGATTCTTTGCGATTAGGCGTTATTAAGGTCGCATTTTTATAATATTCAAAATTAAATGGTATAGGATCAACAATAACAGGCCTCCCGGAAACAAGACAACGCTCTATTATAAAAGGAACGATTTCCATATTCAAAAGACCTTTACCGTAATCCGAGATAACCACAGCGTCATAAGCCGGTATTAAATCATAAAGCATACGTATAAGTTCGCTTCTTAAATAGGGATCTATTTCTTCCCTTGTCTCTCTGTCAAGGCGCACTATCTGTTGATTCCCTGCTAGAATACGCGTTTTTAACGTTGTAGGTCTCTCAAATAGTTTATAAACATACGATGTGTTTACGTTTTTTTGTTCCGCAAGAACGGAAAACTCTTTACCCTCTATATCCTCGCCTATAACTGAAACTAAAGCGGCATTAGCGCCTAAATCCGCTACGTTCACAGCTACGTTTGCCGCGCCGCCTAAGCGGTACGTTATTTCCTGTTGCTCAACAACGGGCACGGGCGCTTCCGGAGATAGGCGCGAGCTTTTCCCGATTATATACCTGTCAAGCATTGAATCCCCGATAACGAGGACGTTTTTGTCTTTGAATTTTTTAACTAACCCGGAATAATCTTTCATAATTTAAACTATATATTAAGTATAAGATAAATGTAAAGCAGGAAAAAAAAATCTTCGGTTTTAAGAATAAAAAATAAAATTTAATATATTATAAAGAAAACAACTCATTTTGAACATTTTTTTCAATATTTTTATTACTATTTAGTTTCAATTTATATTTTTCAGGTATTATACCGCCATTTTTTAATCTTTCTATAATCATATTGTAGTACTTTTCATCAATTTCTGCTGCTAGATATTTTCTATTATGATTTTTAGCTGAGATTATCTCGTTACCTGACCCACCAAAATGCACTAGAATTATATCACTAGTTTGTGTAGAAGCATACATTAATTTTTCGAATAAACTAATAGGTATTTGACATGAGTGAAATGTCTTGTCTTTTGAGACGTTTTTTACTAAATCATAATACATCCACGAATAAGGCATTCTTCCTTTAGAACCATTTGCAATGTTTCTCAATATCCTTTTATCTTGAGGGTTTTTATATGGCTCTGCTACTTGATTTTTGTACCATTTGTTATTTTTCGTTTTTCTACAATGCAAAATACTTCTATGAGCTCTTGTAAATTTTTTAGGAGAATGCCCGACATTTGTATTATAGACCCAAACATATTCGACCACATCATTGCAATTTTTTTCAAGATAATTTGCCCACAAAAAAGCGTTTTGTTTTGGATAGTTAATAAAAAAAGCGTTACCATCATCTTTTAATATCCTTAATGATTCATGTGCTAAAGAAATATACCAATCAATATATTGTTTGAAATTTTTAGTATAAGATTTATTATTATATTTTATACCAACATTATAATCAGGGTCACTATATATCATGTCTATATATTCATCAGGTATTTTTTTCATCGTCTGCATTATATCTTCATTAAATACTTTATTTTCCAAAACTACTCTCCTATTTTTAATTAATTAATCTATATTTAGAAGATTTCTCAAATTTTAATGTTGAAATATCAGGTTCTTTAAATAAATATGACCATAAATTAATACAGTTAATTCCCTTTTCTTTTGTATGGACAAGATATATACACTTAATATCCTTTAAACGATTATCAATGTATTTATCTTTTTTAGCTTTATAATAATATAAATAAGGGTTAAATATTTGGTAAACATTAAAATCTTCTGAAAGCTTATTTTTTGCTTCAAATATTCCCACTATGCCTTTATATTCAATTGTCAAATCGATTTCTATTTGTATGCTTTCTGCAATAATTGTTTCGTCATTAAATTTATATTTTAAAGTTGTTTTTGTTCTATGTGGAAAATATGTCTTGGGCCTATTTGAAATAATATCTGAAACGAATTCGTTATCGCTTCCTAATAAAAAATCATGAAGTATTCTTTGATTATTAGCAACAGATAATATATTCGATTCACTAGAATTGTATAAATTAAGTAAACTCCTTTTATATGGCCAATCAATTGTATTTTCCATTTTTTCAAATCTATGAAAAACATCATTAAGCCCTTTAACAAAACGATGCTCACCTTTACCTAAATGAATTAACGCATAATTTTCATCTAATATTACTTTAGGTAATTGTTTCATTGAATCGATTTTAGTGGCATCAAATGGATTACCAAACCCTACTTTTTTACTAACTTTTTTTACTAAATCATTATGAAAAGTAAAGTTATTAACCTTTTTGCAATTTAAAAAAATTTGTTTTAATACTTCTTTCTTTTTATTCATATTACTAATTCGGCAAACTTTCTTCAAGGTGTTTCAATATTTGCGTTTTGCCACCTGCCCATTTCACAAAGGGTTTAGCAAACGCCTTATCCGTTTGTTTCAAAACATTTTCCTAAAAATCAATTTGACTTAATTATAATCAACAAAATTGCGTTGTTTATTTAAAAATAATAAAAAAAAATTCTAAACGTGAAAAAATCAGTGCAGTTCAAGGTCGGTTTTATCAATTACACCGGATTTAACAGCTATATCAAGCATATCGTCAACGTGTTTTTTTTCGTCTTTTGAAATTTCTTTTTCCTTCTTATTGTGGTTTTCCGTTTTTTTATTTTCGCCCACAATTATTTCGCTTTTCTTTGCCTTTTCTTTCATAGCTTTTTTAAACGCGTTTTTAAGCAGGTTCTTAGTTTTATCGGAAAGCTTTTTCATGGTAGATAAACGCGTTATGTTTATTTCATCCCGGGCTTTTTTAATTTTGTCGATTTCAATGCTTTCTTCAGGCACAGGGTTAATTTCGGTTGAGTTGTAATTTTTTTCTTTTCTTGCTTTGTCAAAATCATCAAGCCGGCGGTTAATGATTTGTTTTAATTCTTTGTTATCTACGCCGCGTTCTTTTAAGTGTTTGACAAGAGCGCCTAGCATAACGATTTCAGCATCGTCCCACATTTTTTTGCTAAGTTTTGGGGAAAATTTTTGTTCCGGGGCTGAAACCAAACCCAGTAGTTTAACTATATCGAATTTACCCTGTTTTTTTTCTTTATCAGACATATATTAAAATTTAATTTCTTTTTGTATTATTTTCCACATTTTTTCTTTTAATTTTTAAAAGAAATTTACGTTTTTAGTGATAATAGTATAATAAGGAATTAAAAGGGTGTAATTATGAAAAAATTATTCGTTTTGCTGATATTCGTTTTTACTTTCGGTTGTCAGGACAAGGTAATAAAGAAGGCGGCAATGTTGCCGGATAAAATAACAATCTATGCCGCGGACACGGGCAAAGACGAGATACAGGCAAAAAGCAAAGCTTTGTCTTTTTTAGCTGATATGCGTTCCGGTTTTTTATTTACTATTGAAAACAACGAAATTAACGTAAAAGTCAGGGAAGTTGAAATAAATTTTATCGTTGGTTCAAAATTGCTTTCTAAAAAAACCGGAGATGAAAAACACGTATATTTTTGCAAGATGACTTTCAGTCGGGAAATGTATAAGTTTAAACGGTATTTTAAAAAAACAAAAAAAATTAGCAATAAAAATTTTTTCTCAAACAAAATAGATTTTTTTAAGGTTGTGTTAAAAAATTTATTCGTAAATTTAATAAAGAAGAATTATAAAATAAAAGGTATTATTTACGTTACAAATATTTCCGGTTTAGAGGAAAAGACTATAAACCAATTTTTAAACATAACGTTTTCGGTTTTTTATAAAACTCTTTAGGTATCAAGGCAAAATAAATGAATAAATTTTTAATCTATACTCTTTCAATATTTTTTATTATAGGTTGTTCAAAAAACAATCAGAACGGCAATTCATCGGAACAAGGTAACAGAACGAATTTTGAATTGAAAAGCTTTAATCAAGAGCGGGAATTCTCGGTTTTCTCCGCGGGAATCGGAACATCGAGAGATGAAGCAACTCTTGCTGCAAGTACATTTCTAGCCCAACAACTAAATGGGGTATTATATGAAATTTCAAATAATAAAATAGTCTTAAAAACGCCTAAGACATTTATTTCAGGGGGATTACCGCTTTATTACCGGGAGCTTGATAACGGAAACGTTTTGTGCATAATGAAAACGGAAAAAATATTTTATCCTGCAAAAGAAAAAAGGAAAAAATATTTTGAGAAGACTATCTTAATCCCATTACGCAAACTTTTGATTTCAAGAGAAAATTTTTATATATCTTTAATTAACAGCGTTATTTTAGGGGATAAAAATAACGAAAAATTTTTATCAGGTAGAATTTTTATTAACGGAATTAAAAATTTAAAAAATAACCTTAGTTTAAATGATAAAATTAGTATTAAACTCGTTATATTTATTTAATTTGTTTGATTTCCTTAGTTTTTAGTGTTATTAAATTAAAGTTGAATGATTATTCATTTAAGGAGAATTTTATGAAAAAGAAAATAATTATATTTTTACTTATAACATCAATACCGCTTTTTTCAATAAATGTTTATGCATCGAGTAAAGCCGCACTGATAACTGTCAAAAAAGTATTATGGGCATTAAGCAAATACAAACACGAGGCTAGAAATCCTAAGCAAATTGCAATGAACAAAAAAATCAAGGATTATTGCAACTATGTTTTTAATATACGCTATATGGGTAGGCAGGCAATGAAAGATAATTGGTCACGTTTAAACAGCAGACAAAAACGAGAATTTGATTCTTTGCTTTTCCGAATTGTAAATAAGATTGTGTACAAAGATGCTTCTAATCAGTTAAATGATATGCGCCTTAATTACCGCGGGGTTGAAAAAATGTCTTCTAATCTTTATAAAGTCATTATTGATATATATATAATATCAGAAAAACTTGATATTAAAGCGGAATATATAATAAGAAAATACGGTAATTATTATAAAGTAATAGATATTTATTTCGACGATGAATCTCTTGTACAAGATTACCGTATGGAATTTAACAGAATTATTAGAAAACACGGTGTAGAAGGAAATAGAAATAGCTTACTTAACAGAATGCGCAGAACATTACGCAAAAATGTAATTGAAGATGCACGTCAGAAAAGAAGACGAAAGAAAAAGCAAAAAATGAAAAAATAAATATTTATTTATCAAAAAATTTATACGTTTTTATTAAAAAAACAGGCGGTATTTTATATTAAACAATGCCGCCTTTAGTTTTCATGAATATCATCAGAAAATCCTACTATGAAAAAATTTATTTTTATTGGAAGCTTATATAATAACAGCAACGAGTAATTTTAATAAATTTTGGTAATTTGTTTTTCAATGATTTTTTATTTTTCCTAAAACTACATAACTTGCACCGGGAATATTTATTTCTATACTTTAACAAATTCCGTATATAAAATTTTTTTATACCGCAATATTTTATTATTTTTATTAGATTGCAAGTTTTAATAAAATAAATTCTCTAACGC
>CAYUYT010000051.1:0-19349 GCA_964449345.1 uncultured Spirochaetia bacterium
ATATATATATTAGGCGTTGGTGATAATTCCGTTAATTTAATAACACAGTTAAACGACAAAAGTTTAATTGAAAGCTTAAAGAAAGAAGCCGGCAAGGTGCTGCCCTCTTTAACTTTTAAAGAGCAAATAATGAAACTTTTATCTAAATTTAAACACGATGATAAAGATAATCCTGAAGAAGAAGCAATTTCTTTTTTTAAAGAACAAAGAAATAAAATCAATGGACTTAAAAATAAAAACGGAAACGGAAATAATAACATAGATACGAAATTGTGATTTTATAAATGGAGGGGACTTGAATATACTTAAACGCGTTCTTGCGCGTAAAAAATACATACTTGTTACTATACTACTACTGTTAATAATAATCCCGTCAAGTGCGGTGGCTCAAAATATTCCCGTACCCGATGTTCGATTCGGCTTCCGGCAAGCAACAAGCCCAACACAAGTTGCAACTTCAGTACAGGTTTTACTTCTTTTAACTATACTTTCCCTTGCTCCGGCTATTGTTTTAATGACAACGAGTTTTATAAGAATAGCAATCGTATTCATGTTTACGCGGACAGCACTGGCAACGCAACAAATGCCGCCGAATCAGGTTTTAATGGGTCTTGCAATGTTTTTAACGTTTTTCATTATGGCACCCACTATAAAGCAAATATATGAAGGTGCATGGAAACCCTATGTAAACCAGACCAAAGATAAGCCAATGACCTTTGATCAGATGTATGAAAAAGGCGTTAAACCGCTTAGGCGATTTATGTTTACCCAATTAGAAAGACCGTCAGGGGCATTAGGCGGGATGAGAAGTTTAAGGTTTTTTCAAAACCTTGCTAAACTAGACGCGCCGAAAACACCGGATGACGTTCCGACTTACGTATTGATACCTGCTTTTATGTTAAACGAATTACGACGTGCTTTTGAAATGGGAATAAAAATTTTTATTCCATTTATAATAATAGATTTAATCGTGGCTAGCGTTCTTATGTCAATGGGCATGATAATGTTACCGCCTGTTATGATTTCATTGCCTTTTAAAATTATTCTTTTCGTTCTCGTTAACGGCTGGGATACGATAGTAAGGCAATTAGTAAAAAGTTTTATATGACGCGGACAAGCGTTTTATTATAAATAAACCGAGGGGGACTTAAAAATGACTGACGGAGTTATACTCGATATTGCGCGAAGCGCGGTTGTTACCGTATTAAAAGTAGCCGCGCCAGTTTTGCTTACAAGCGTTATTGTAGGGCTTTTAATAAGCATTTTACAAACAACAACAAGCATACAAGAACAAACAATAACTTTTGTGCCTAAACTTTTTGCAATTTTTATCTCACTTTTAATTTTCGGCGGATATATGGTCAATACATTGCGCGAATATACTCAAGCGTTGTTTTCAACCTTGTTTAGATAAAACGGATAAAAGGAAAAAATTTGGGTTTAAACGTTTTTGTTGATAACATACAACTCTTTGTAATGATTTTAGTTAGAATTTTTGCAGCGTTAAGCGTTTCCCCTGTATTTTCAAGTACGCTAATACGCACAAGGTTACGCGCTGCTGTGTCCTTCATGGCCGCTTTAGTTATGATGATGCCTGTAAAAGCGTTTTATGCGCAAAACGGTTTTAAAATGGCTGAAAATTTTGCGGATTACGGCTTAATGATTGCCAACGAAATATTAATAGGGCTTGCAATTGGTTTTTTTATCGGTGTAATATTTGTTGTTTTTCAAATGGCAGGACAATTTTTCTCAATTCAAATCGGTTTTGGTATCTCTACGGTAATTGACCCGTTATCACAGATTCAAATACCCTTAATCGGTCAGTTTCAGGCGTTATTAGGAACGTTAATCTTTTTTACAATAGACGGGCATCTTCAGATATTCAGTTCGGTTTTTTATAGTTTTCAACATTTGCCGTTTATAAACATGATTAACATGAGTGCGGATTTTTTTAAAGCTTTAAAATGGTCTTTCGTTGTAATGTTTTCAACGGCTTTAAAAATCGCCTTGCCTATAATAGGCACTTTATTTCTAACGAGTATGTGCATGGGGTTGCTTGCAAAAGCCGCTCCTCAAATGAATATCCTTATGCTGGGTTTTCCCATTAAAATAGGAATCGGCTTTATAATTCTCATTTACGTTATGCCTGGGTTTGTTTCAAAAGCCAAAGATTTTTTAAATCAGGCATTCATTATAATTTATAGATTTTTCGGAGCGGCGTAATTAATGTTTTTTCTATTAAAAAATTACATAAAATCAAAAGTAATTGTTACTGATATTGATGAAATAGTAATTAATCGGGAATATTTCTTTGACTTACAGCTTTTTGCCAAAGCAGAAGATGAGGGACGTACTGAAGATCCGACCGAATACAAAAAACGAAAAGCAAGGCAGGACGAAGGTAAAGTAGTAAAAAGTCAGGAAATTGTTTCCGCAATTGTGCTAATTGGCGGTTTTCTCGTTATTTGGCTAATGGGGAATTACATTTTTGACCAGTTTTCTAATTTATTTAAAGATTCGTATTCCAATTTATCGGATTATACTATTAGCGGAAAATCCATTTTTGACAGTTTATTATGGTTATTAATTATCGTATTAAAAATAGCAGGTCCTATTTTTGCCGTTGCTTTAATATTCGCAGTACTTGCAAACGTTGCTCAGTTCGGGTTTATGTTTGTTCCCAAACTTATTAAATTAGACATAAAGAAAATAGCACCGAAATTCAACCGTATAATCGGAACGCAGGCCAAGCAAAATTTAGTAAAAAGTATAGGCAAAGTCGTTATTATTGCCGGTACGGCTTTTATTATTATAACGAGCCGTATTGATTCCATTATGAATACTATTTTCATGTCAACTAAACGGGGACTTTCCACAATATTAAACGCGGCATTTTTAATAATAATATTAGTAGGGCTTATTCTTGCGATTTTTTCAATTATTGATTATATATGGCAAAAAAAGACATACACAGAACAATTGAAAATGAGCAGACACGAAGTTAAAGAAGAATTAAAAGATACAGAAATGGACCCAAACGTAAAAAGGCGTTTAAGGGAGAAACACAACGAATTAATAAGAATGAAAACAATCGAAGAAAAAGTACCGGAAGCAGACGTTATTGTTAGAAACCCGGACCATTATGCCGTTGCATTAAAATTCGACCCTGAAGTTTCTAACAGAAATCAAACGCCTTTTGTGCTTGCAAAGGGAGTAAACAGGCAAGCCCTAAAAATTATTGAAATCGGAGAAAAAAATAATATTTACATACACGAAGATAAAGAACTAGCTCAAGATTTATACAGTATTACAAATGAAGGCGAAGAAATACCCGAAGATTTCGGTGAATTATTAACTGCCGTGGCTAATATTTTCAATATCTTCTATTCTAAATATCCGGCTAGAAGACCGGACAGATATAAAAACGCATAATTCACGTTATGATGTATTATTCAAAAGGGGATAAATAAAAATGGCTGAAAACAAAAATAACAGGCCGGGCTTTTTAGAAAAATTAAAAGAAATGAGAAGCGCAAATATTATACTTGCCGTTGGCATTATATTTACGATTTTACTATTAATCATACCTATATCAACCATATTACTCGATATTTTAATAGCTGTAAACATAATGATAACGCTTATCGTTTTATTGACTGTTACTAACGTAACCAAGGCAGTTGATTTTAGCGTTTTTCCTACATTAATTCTATTAACAACGGTTTTCAGAATTGTTTTAAACGTATCGTCAACGCGTTTGATTTTAGGCCAAGGAAAAAATTTCGATGGTAAAATAATCACCGCGTTCGGTGAATTCGTTGTGGGCGGAAACTTTATTGTAGGTCTTGTAATCTTTTTAATCCTCGTTGCATTGCAATTTATTGTAATCACAAAAGGTTCAACGCGTATTTCAGAAGTTGCAGCAAGGTTTACTCTTGAAGGTATGCCTACTAAATTAATGACGGTTGATACTGAAATGGCGCAGGGAAGATTGACTTCGGAGGAAGCCGCGCAAAAGCGAAAAGAAATCAGAATGGAAGCTGATTTTTACGGTTCAATGGACGGTGCTTCTAAGTTTGTTTCAGGCGACGTTAAGCTTGGTTTCCTTATAACAGTTATCAACATTGTGGGCGGTATTTTTATAGGAATGGCTCAAGGCATGAGCGCCGGAGAAGCCGCTGAATTATTTTTAAAATTTACAGTTGGGGACGGTCTCGTTTCTCAGATACCTTCAATACTCATTTCCTTATCAACGGGTATCATCGTTGCGCGTGCAGAATCAGACAAAGCATTAGGTGAAGATATTCAGGAACAGCTTGCTTATGACCCTAAAGTTTTCTACATTGCAGGCGGATTTCTCTTTATCCTGTCCCTTATACCCGGATTACCCACTTTAACTTTGCTTATTCTTTCCGCAATTTCGGGTTTTCTTGGATGGTATATCAGCAGGATAAGAGCTAGGAAAGAAGAAGAAAAATTAAAGCAACATGAATTTGAACAACAGGAAGCCGCAAAAGGTCCTGAAGAAGTTATCGATTTTGCAGTTCATCAAGATAAGATAGAGCTTGAAATAGGTTTTAACTTAATTCCCTTAGTTGATAAAAATTCCGAACACGTTGATTTGGTAGAACGAATAAAAGTTATAAGGCGTACCCTTGCGGTTGAACTCGGTTTAGTTGTTTCGCCTGTTCGAATCCGTGATAACATTAACTTGCGCCCGAATGATTACGTAATTAAAATAAAAGGCGTAGAAGAGGGCCGAGGTACTGTTAAACATTTAAAACTCCTTGCTTTTATAAAACAAGGCATGGAGGATACCATAGAAGGCGAACCCACAAAGGATCCAACACACGGCGAGCCTGCTAAATGGATTGATAAAGAAAAACTTGAAGAAGCCGAAGCAATGGGATATACCGTAGTTGATGCGTCAACTGTAATTTCTCATCACTTAACAGATATAATCAAACGTAATGCAGAATCTCTCATTGGACGCAAAGAAGTAAATGATATTTTAAATACCATTGCTAAAAAAGACCAGATTATTGTTGGGGAAATCACAAAGCTTCAAGACGGTGGTCTTGGCATTGTACAAAAAGTGCTTAAAAACCTTTTACGCGAACAAATTTCTATTAGAAATATGGTAACCATACTTGAAGCTATTATAGATAATATTTCAAACAATGACGTTTTTAACGGTCAACACATTAACGAAACGCTTTTAACCGAATATGTGCGCCAGCGGCTTTCAAAACAGATTTGCAAAAACTATACAACGCTTAACAACGAACTTTATTTAATCCCCCTTGATGCCGGTGTTCAGGAATTCCTTGAATCAACTATACAAAACGAAGGAACGCATTTGGGAACCACGATTAGCGAACAGCAGGCCTTTGAAGTTGCAGAAAAAATTTATGAAATCGCCGAGACAGTAATTGAGCAAGAAATAATGCCCGTAGTTCTTACAGCTTACACTGTAAGGTACATGACGCGGAGAATCATCGAACACGTTCGCGGGAAAGTAAAAGAATATAATAAACCCAAATACGATTTGCCCGTTATGTCCAATTCCGAGCTTATACCGGAAGTAGAAATAATTAACGCGGGTATAGTTGAAGTTCCGGGCTTGAGCGTAGAAAAAGAAGAGGTTGTGGACGAATACGAATATTAATAAAACTTTGGATTAATAAAAAATTAAACATATCCAAACTATAAGGGATTTCTAAAAACGCAGGTACTGTAATTAAAAATTGGGTAAAAACTCTATTTTTTAATTTAATAACGAAGGATTCGATTTATTTACAACGCGTGTAAAAATGTAAACACATTTTTTTATAAAAGGCGGTATTGTCCAATATCGCCTCTCTATATTTTACACATTAGTTTGTACATAAAAAATAAATGCTTTTTTATGTTGAGATTCACATTAATAACAAAAAAATCCATATTATTAAACAGCATGGAATAAAATACACGGAATTTTTATAAATAAATTGCAAGTAGATTTTTATTGATAAATTTACCAAATTTTAATTATGATTATAAATCTGATTTACTATAGTTAGTACAGTATTCTAAAATTATCTTACAATTTTATTAAATTTTGCTTTTTCATAAAATTTTTCATCATAAATCACTATAAAAAAAATTTTTTATTAGCTTTTTTCCTTACTATAACATATAATAACCTTGAAAAAACATAATCATAAAGGATATGGGGTATGGAGAACGATTTAACGTATTTCGGAACGAGGGATGGCTTTAATATGGCTATCCGTCATTGTAAAAAAGTAATAGAATACAACGCAAATGTTGCAAAAAGCGCAAATCTTGCGGATATTGTAAACGTTTCGTTGGACAACGAAGAAATTCAAAATGAACAAATTAATCCTATGTTAGGGATGTTACTCGTAGATAAATACGGGTACAATTATAAAAGCATCAATTTGCCGGTCAGGGTTACTGATTTCGGGAAAATTGTAGAAGAAGCGAAAAAATGGACTGCAATCGATATTGTTGTTTCATATTATCACCCGAAATTGAAGCAATGCGTTATTAATCCCAAAACGCTTGAACATTGGGAACGCGTTGCTGATTTATCAAAAGACGAAATTATCGTTGCATATGCAAAAACCCTCGGAGCGGAAAATGACATTCCAGATATATCCGGTAAGGCAATTGAATCGCTGTTTGAACTTTTAAAGGGCAACAGCGTTACAACGAACAAAGATTTTATTTCCCAGGGTGTTTCAGCGCCAAAACCAAAACCCGCGCCTAAGCCAAAACCTGCGCCAAAAGGGGCTGGCGGAGGTACCGGCAAAAGACGTATGTCAGGACGTGTTTCCGTTCAGGTTACAAATGAAGTATTTCATAACGGTAATGTTGAAGCATGGAAAAACATAATTGAAAGTTATAACCATAAATATCCGAATAGCGAAGTTGTTGTTTTTTATGACAATGAAGTTATTAACAATTTAAACGCGTTGTTTAAATGGGGCAAAGTTAAAATGGGTAACGTAATAATATTTCAGATTATCGGTTCTGATTTCAAAGACGTATCAAAATTGAAACGTTACTTATACGAAGGCGCAAGCTACCGGTTTGAAAAGTTTTTAGAAAAACCGGTTAACAAAGTATTAAATTTATTTTAATTGATAGGGGCAGAAGATGAACGATATACATTATTTTAGTAAAGAAACTTATGACACCGGCGAAGAATTACAGCAAAAACTCGGTGTACGGGGATATAGGGTTATGGAATTAGCTTCTATTAAGCTTCCTATTACTCCGGGTTTTATTTTTGATATAGAAGCAGTAAAAAAAATCATGGACGGTACTCTTGATGTTGAAGCGTCAGTTAAAGAATTTGTATCCTACGTTGAAAAAGATGTACAAAGAAAATTCGGGGAGAGTGATAACCCTTTATTTTTCAAGGTAGTTTTAAGCCCGGATATTGAAATATTATCATTTAAATCGATTCACAATGTGGGATTAAATGATGAAATTGTAAAAGGGTTTTCAAAATACGTAGGCGAGCAATTTGCCTATGAAGAATACCGGGATTTATTCGTAAATATCGGAACAAAACTTTTCGATATGCGTAAAAAAGATTTTAAAGACGTTGCCGGAGATTTATTAGTAAAAAACGATATTGAAAGTATTAAAAAAGTTATAGCCAAATATAAAGAATTAATGGGCGAAAAGGTGCCGCAAGACCCTTATAAACAACTTGCCATGATTATTTCAAAACTTGCAAATATCTATATTGAGAGCGAAAAAGAAATAGGTAATGACGAAGCGGAAACGGGCATTCTCGTTCAAATGATGGCTTACGGTAATTACGGCGAAAATTCAATGGCAGGAAGTTATTATTCACGCAACATAGTTACGGGTGATAGTAAATTGCAGGGACAATTCTTTTCACAAGAATTTCATGCAGACCTTGACAAAGGTACGGACATCAATAAAATCCAAAAAGAATATCTTGACGAACTGGAAAGAATTGCAATTAACTGCGAAAATCATTTCCTTGAAATTCGGGAAATAAAATTTACCATTGAAGCAGGCAAGCTCTGGCTCATTGACCAAAGCCCTTCAGACAAAAAATCAACGCAGGCGGAGATACGAACCCTGCTTGATTTACGTAAAAATGATATAATTGACGATTATTACTTAGTTAAGAAGATACCACCTCACCAAATGAACGAATTACTGCATCCAATAATTGATACGGATTCGGTAAAATCATTCAAAAGCATTAAAGGCGGAATATCGGGAGCTCCCGGTGCGGCAATAGGCAGGGTATTCTTTTCTACTCCAGAATTAATGGAAGAATACAGAAGACGTCTTAAAACAGGCGAAGATACAAGGTTAATTCTCGTTATGGAATCCACATATGCAGAAGACGTTAAGGCAATTGAAGTGTGCACCGGAGTATTAACTACGAAAGGCGGATATTCATCACACGCCCCTGTAGTATCGCGCTCTTTGGGTAAAGTTGCTATGGTTAACCCGAAAGCAGATATTGATGCGGAAAAACAGCAAATAAAAATAGGCGATATTGTAATTAAGCAAGGTGATTATATTACAATGGATGTTCCTTTTCACACAGAACCTACTATATATCTTGGCGAAGCAAAACTCGTTGAACCGGATTTCGAGCAAAACGGGCTATTGAAATTTGTGGAAATTATTAACAAATACGTTGATAATTCGTTTAACGTTCGCGGGAATTGCGACAACGCAAAAGACGCTACGCTTGCCCGTTCTTTCGGTGCAGAAGGCATAGGGCTTTGCCGTACCGAACATATGTTTTTTGCCGAAGAACGCATAGCAATTTTCCGCGAGATGATAATTAGTGAAGACAAAAAAGAACGTATTAACGCTCTTGATAGATTGATGCCAATGCAACGAAAAGATTTTTACGAACTTTTCAAAGTTATGCAGGGTTATGAAGTAACAATCCGTTTACTTGATGCGCCGTTGCATGAATTTTTACCTCATACTGACCAATCTCTTGATGAGTTTGTTAAATATATGAGTAAAAAGAACCCGAAGATTTATACAAAAGAAGAAATTTTAGACCGTATAGAACGTTTAAGCGAATTTAATCCCATGTTAGGGCATCGGGGATGCCGTGTTGCAATTTCTAATCCTGAAATATATGAAATGCAGCTTAAAGCAATATTCAACGCTGCTGCAATGCTTATAAAAGAAGGTGTTAAAGACGTTAAACCCGCTATAATGATTCCAATCGTTATGGATAAAAACGAACTTAAATTTATTAAAAACGGAAAAAAAATCGAGGGAAAAACTATAAAAGGAATTAAAGATATACACGATGAAGTTGCAAAAGAGGCCGGCATTGACAAAATAGATTATTCTATCGGCTCTATGATTGAATTGCCGTCGGCGGCTTTACAAGCAGACGAAATTGCGCGTTATGCGGAATTCTTTAGCTTCGGCACTAACGATTTAACGCAAACTACTTTCGGTATATCACGCGATGACATTAATTCGTTTTTACCTGATTATACTGAATTTGACCTTCTTCCCGTTAACCCTTTTCAGCATTTAGGTACACAGGTTAAGGAATTAATTCAAATTGCAACGCAACGTGGTCATCTAACAAGACCGGATATAAAAATCGGTCTTTGCGGAGAACACGGGGCAGAACCCGACAATATCGATTTTTGCCGTAATATAGGCATAAATTACGTATCGTGTTCACCTTACTCCGTACCTATTGCGAAATTATCAATAGCGCAAATGAATATTGAAAAAAGTTAAAATTCTCATAGACTAACGAAAACCGCTCTTATTAGGGCGGTTTTTTTATGCCCTGATAATATCTCTTGCTTGTTTGTGTTCTTCTTTATCTTTCATGTGGATTACTTTTAAAGCAGGAATCATACTTAATAAAAATATTAAATGGAACGTGAAAAAACGCCATAATGTCATTATAATTGCGGCTTTATTCTGCGGGAACATGACTTCAAAAATATGATAAGCTAAAAGCTCGGATGTACCGGATGAACCGGGGGTAGGAACAGAATAATTCGCGAACATTATTAGCATCTGTGCTAGAATAATTTGCGTTATACTTACCCCGGTAAGTTTTATTCCGATTGCTAAAACGATTGTAATAAGTGAAAGCCAACGCAAAGAAAATGCTATAAAAGTAATAAAAATAACGTATAACAATAAAGGAATTTTCCGCCATGAAAAAAACGCTTTTATAAAGTTGTTAAAAAGGTTTATCTCTTCGATTGTATGTCTTAGAGTTTTAGCGAATTTTTCCTGTTTTAGCAAATGCACTTTTACTGCAAAACGTAAAATAGAATGAGCGATTTTTTTCGCTGTTTTAGGAACGTAAATCGCAATAATTGTAGCAGTAATAAACCATATTGGAAAAATCGAGCCATATATTAAAAAAGAAAGCACGGTTACTCCGCTTAATAATTCAGGATAAATTATTAAAGCAAGAGGACCTAATAAAAAAAGAACGAGTGTCAAGCTCGCTGTATTCATGTATGTAATAACGCTACCTCTGCCTACTGAAATGCCGTTTTTCTTTAAAACCCAGACTTCTAAAGGTTGCCCTCCGCCACCGAAAGGAGTTATTGCTGAAATAAACTCGTAACTCGTTATAACGCTCAATGCAGGCCAAAATCCGAGCTTTTTATCCACGCCGCGGGTAATAATTTGTCTTCTGTATGCTCCCACAATAAGGGCGGCAACGATAAACAAAAAGGAATAAAATAAGTACATGGGTTTCATTTGCTTTATAGCAAGCCATAATTCTTGAAAATTGTTTTTTCCCGTTTTATTTGGGGCGAGAGCGTAAATCAATGCAAGGGTTGCTACTGTTATAAATAGAAATATTATTATTCCGATTCTAAGACCTTTTACTTTTTCGCTCATATTGTTTTATAATTCATTATCCAATTCTCTTTAATATCAAGACTTATAATTTAGTTAAAATACAATAAAAAAACTAATTACTTTTTATTTTTTTTTCGACATTTATTATAATATAATAGAATAGGAAACAGGTATGAAATATATTTTTATAACAATTTTTTTATTATCATTTTCTTTCGTTTCATGTAAATCATCAGGAGCATCCCAACCTGTTTCAAATAATGCTTTATTTGAAATCTATGTAGCCACCGAGGTTTACGGAGGCAAAAAAGCAATTCAAGCTGTAAAAAAATACAGACTGGATAAAAGGGAAAATCTGATTAAATATTTTGAAGCACTACGCACTTTATCCACAAAACAGGATCAATGGGAAGCTTTTCTTAAACGCGTTGATATTGAACGTGAAAAATATACAACTAAACGGATGAACAGGAATAAGTAATTTTTTCACCCTGCTTTAAATAATTAACTTTAACTTATATTTTAAGTATATTAAAACAATGAAACATCGCATTGCTATACTTACAACGGCAACGAAAAACATGGGCATGGGCCACTTAACGAGAATGGCGCACCTTGCGGATTATTTACAAAGTAAATTTGAAACACATTTTTTCGTGGAAACGGATGAAAATTCAATACATCTTCTTGACGAAAAAAGAATGAGATACCGTATTATCAAACTCAACGAGGACCACACTTTAATCAGAAGTTTTGAACCTCACATTATTTTTGTTGATAAAAGAGATACTATAAAGCAAGATTTAAAGCGTTTACAAAAAATTGCTAAAGTAATTACTTTTGACAACGCAGGTGAGACGGAATTTGCAAATTTTGTAATTAATGCCTTACCTTTGCCGGATGATTTGCAAGTTCAGTCAAACTTTTCAGGCAAGGATTATCTTATTTTCAACGATGAAATTGAAAAACATAAAAAAATCTATCCGCCTTCAAGAGTAAATAGTATCTTAGTTACTTTCGGCGGTTCAGACCCGGCCGGTTTAACCGAATATGTATATAAAATATTACTCGAGATTGATTATGAATTAGATATTAAAATCGTTTTAGGACCTCTTTATAAAGGCAGGGAAGACTTTCCTCCGTTTGAAACTATTCGTACAAAAAACCTATTGGAAGAAATTGAAAAAGCGGATTTAGTAATAACGGGTTTCGGTATGACTGCTTATGAATCAATTTTTATTGGTACTTATCCCGTTTTAATCAATCCTTCAAAATACCACGACAAATTAGCCAGCACACTTGAATTCGGGAAAAACCTCGGTACAGGGGGAAGTGAGCAGGATATTGACAGGATTAAAAAAAGCTTAATACACATGATTGAGACACCGGACATATGCAGAAATTTCTTTAAATTATCCAGACGCTATCTTGATAACAACGCAAAAGAACGAGTAAAAAAAATCACGCAAGAACTAATAAAAAAACCCGTTCCCGAATGCAGTGTTTGCGGCAAAGCAAATATGCCCGTTGTTTTCCGCAAAAAAGATTTCAATATATATTTCTGTGAAAATTGTAATACGCTTTTCCGTGATAAAGATTACACTGTATCTAATTCTTACGATTCTGATTATTTTCTAAATGATTATAAAAACCAGTATGGTAAAACGTATCTTGACGACAAAAACAATATAAATATATTAAATTTGAACCGCCTTGACGTTATCGATGAAATAGTAACTACCAAACGCCCTGTTAAACCCGTTCTTGAATTAGGTTGTGCAATGGGTTTTTTCTTAGAAAAAGCTGAAAAGCGTGGTTATGAACCGCACGGTATAGAAATATCCCGCTATGCCGCATCTTATTGCAAATATACGGCTAAACTCGATGTAGAATGTGGTGATTTTCTTGCGATGGATTATTCAAGACCGGTTTACGAAATCGTTGCGATGTGGTATTTTATAGAACACATTAAAGATTTTAAAAAGATAATTGAAAAGTCCCGAACGGTTTTACGGGATAAAGGCATAATTGCAATTTCAACGCCTAACTGTTACGGTATTTCAGGGCAAAAAAACGTAAACGCTTATGCTTCAAAAATACCCGATGATCATTATAATGAATTTTCTCCGGCATCCTTAAAATATTTATTGAATGAAAACGGTTTTAAAGTTGAAAAAATCATTTCAACAGGTATCCATTATAAACGCTGGTTAAATGGCAGAAAAAACATTTTTTTAAATAACCCCATTGCAGAAAGAATTTACAACTTTTTAGCCCGGAAAAAATATTTAGGCGATACATTTGAAATTTATGCAAGGAAAGTTTCTCCCGCAGATGTTCCTATTGACAAATAAATTAAAAAATGCAAATCAATTCCGAAAAAATATTGAAAATTTTATATAATGAGTTATAATTACAATATGGGCAAATCACTTGAAATATTGCGGCAAAGCGTAATTAAACAAGGAAGAGGTATGGTTCGCGTAAAATATAATGATACAGGCGAACTCGTTACCGCTGCCGTATGTCCGGGCTGTTGGAACGATTCTAACAGGCGGCACATTCTTCTTAAACAAATGGATAAAATGGGTGTTATACCGGTGCACAAACATGATTTAATAGACGGTTTTTACAGGGAGAAAAAACACTTCGATGAATGCCCTTATAAAAAACGCATTGATAAATCATGGAAAAATTTTGAAAGGGCGATGAAGAAAAAAGAAAAAAAATAGAACTTAACTAATTTTTTTCTAATAACTGCGAGAGGTTAAAATGAATCAAAAAGTACCGAAAAAACGCGTTAAAGTAATGGACAGACCTGATGATACTTTAAAAGAGAATCCGGAACCGGACTGGCAGGTTATTTTATTTAATGACAATATTAATTATTATGGCGACGTAATAACCGCTGTAATGCAAGGGTGTAAAACGTCTAAAGGCGGTGCTGAAATCATAGTTCACAAAGCGCATACTAACGGAAAAGCATCATGCTATTTAGGGACACGAGACGACTGCGAAAAAGTTGTTTCCGTATTAAGCACGTGGAAACTTACAACGTCAATCGAAAAAATCTAGTATTCTATTTTTTATTAATCCTTTTTTATAAAAATCAATCCGCTTTAAATGATATAAAAATACCCGGACCAAATAAACATTGTAAATCTTACTACGCAATACACATATACATTATTTAAAACACACAATTTTATTGCAAATTGAAGCAAAATATTATAAAAACGCAAGCCTTAATATTTATATATGATGAAATTAAAAAAGCCCGCACATTGTACGGGCTTTTAATTTATTCTTAGTTTAGATTAATTTCTAAAGCTCTTGAAGGTCGATTCCGCCTCCACCGCCGCCGGAATCATCTCCTCCGCCGTCGTCTTTTGTTACTGATGCCGAAGAATCAGTTGGTGATTGCGTTATTTCCATATCACCTGCAAGGTCGTAATCTGACAATCCTTTTGTATTTTCAGCTTCCTCGTTTGTCATTCCGCCGTCTGAATCAAAATGCATTTCAAGGTCGGAACGAATAGTAGAACGCCTTCTTGCGTATGAAGCAAATGCAGCGTCTTGGAAACCTTTTGATATTCCATGTAAGAACTCGTTTAATACGTTTGCCATACCATTTAGAGTGTGTTTTTTCTTCTTAACCGACGTAATGTCGATGTCGAGCAAAAGCCCTGTTTGAAGATGGTAAGGGTTAATTTTATGGCTGTATTCATCGAATTTTTGCTCAAGGAAGTCAATGCGTTCTTCAAGAACAACGCGCATGATCGGATTTTCATGACCGAAGATTTTTTGAAGCCGTTTTCTCATGATGATTATTTTATTTTTTCCGTATGATTTTTCATACATATACGTTCTGTTTAGCTTTTCGATTTCTGAATCTTCAGGCTGAACAAATGTTATTTCGTCCCAGATTTTATCCGTTTCTTCTTCTTCCCATTCAACAAATTCTTTTTTCTTATTCTTAACAATTTTTGAGTAGTATTTATTATATAAATCATCAAAGTCCCCGATGCCTTTGCTTCTCGGTTTCTTTTCCTGATAAATAGTCATTAATACGTCCCAAATTTTATCAAGCTCTTTTAGTAACTCGCTGTACTGCACATCGTAAGCATCACGTTCAACGAGTAATTGCTCTTGGTCAAAATAAGACATTATTATTTGATAACGTTCATCGGGAAGAGCTTCTTCGATAACGTCTTCGTACTCTTTAATAACGACTTTTCTTGCGTTTTTAAGGTTTTCTATGTACTGGTAACCCATTTTAGAAGTATCTAATATTGAAGTTATCGAGTTAATAGCTGTGTTATACCCTCTGTTACGAATATTTTCGTTTTCAATTATGCTTTTAATGTTTTCACGAATATTAAGAGCGTCGTAATCATGAAAATCAATTTCACTTCTAATTCCGCCGATTTTATCCATAAGACGTTTCGCCATATAAGTATAACGTTTTGAATCTTCGGATTCCCCGTCATCATCGGTATAATTTTCAACACGATTAATTTTTTCAAAAATAATCTCAGTATCCGACAATTCCGGTTTTCCTTCATCAACGAGTTCATCTTTAAGATTTTCAATCTCTTTGTCAATTAAATCCAAAATGTGTTTACTGATTAAATCTCTAATTAAATAATCAATAGTAACCTGATAATGGAAAATCGGGCTTATAAGCTCGCTTAAAAGAATGTTAATCGAAAGCTTAACATCTGTAACAGTTTTCGGCTTAAACTTATTGTCTTTAAATGAACACTTAACAATTGAATAAGCATTTTCACCGCGAACAAAAGCGCCTACATCTGTTTTCTGTCTTAATAACATGTTCGTATCGTTTTCAAGTTCGTTCATACCTCTTTGTATGTGGCCTTGAAGGTGTCCGTACATGTTAATCATGGATTTTTCAACTTCACCTGTGTTAAATTTATCCATTCCGCCGATTTTATCTAATAACTCTGCGATTTCACGCGGAGTGTACCTTGCAAGATTGCGGTACTCTTCTTTATCGATAAAATCTCTCGTTTTCTTCTGCATTTCATCTTCAGTTGTAACCATGTAACGATTATACATATTAACGTATGACTGATTTACGTAGTTATAGAGCTTATCTTTGATTGTGCCCATAACATCCATTTTTACCAGCACTTCTGGCGGTAATTTGTCATGTACATGATTAAGAATTTTATCAACTTCTTCATTAATGATCAGCTTTGCCTCAGTATGTTTATCTCTACCCTCTTGTATAAGAGAATTTCTTGAACCTACTGCAGATGGCTTTTCTGGATGGAATAAATTCGGACCTCGTGGGAATTCATCTCTAGCCATTTAATGACCTCCTAATTCATATTAAAATAAATATACCAAAAAAAAATCTTAATATATTGTTATTTATAAATAACAGGCATCTTATCTAACCTGTTTATTAATCCCTTTAATATTTTTCGCTGGCTTTCAACATAAGCGTTTTTAAGCGCTTTTTTCAAACCTTGCTTCATTATAGATATTTTCTTAAAATTGTCAACCTTTCTTTTTTCAAACATACGAATTTTTTTTTTGAATTTCAAAATTTTAAAGAAAATATGCTTATAATTGCGTTTTAAATACAAAATCGCGTACTTCCACAAAAAATCACGGCGTTTTACACGCGTTTTCCGACCATCAGGGTATTTTATTAGCTCACCGGCAAAAAGTAAATTGGGATCGCGTTTACCTAAAGTAAACCGCTCAAGTTTATAAAAACCGTTTATATGTGCCAATAAATTCACATAAGAAATAATGTCAAACACATCCAATTTTACTTTTACCCGCATACCCTTTTTATAGTTATCATAATCGCTGTGAGTTGATCTGCCGTTATTTAACTCAACGCGATTCTCTTTTTTAATTCCTTTATTATAACGTTTTAATATTTCACTATATTTTTTATATTCTTTGCCCTGCTTACTTAAACTTTGAGCGCTTTTGCGCACAATTTCTTTTGTATGCTCTATGTCGGAAGGCATACTGTGTTTTTGAGCTAAAAAATTATTTATAAAAACCGCTGAAACAAAAAATAAAGCAAATATTAATATAGTTAAGCTTATAATACCCGTTAACTGTAAATTACTTTTTTTAAAGTCGCTACGTTCATAAGTTGCGATTTTATCCGGCAACTCTATTATTTTACCATGGGTATCTATGGTAGATTCCGTAACGCCTTCTTCAGCAGTATTATTAACCATAATATAATTTAAACCAAACAACCAATCCGTCTTTTTAAATATTATCGCCACTTTAACATTGCTTTTTAAACTATATATAAATAAAAGTAACGAATTAAGTTTTTTTTTAATTTTTATTAATTTTTTATTTTTACTTTCATATATTCATCAATTACGGCTTCAATTTTAAAGTAAATTCAAAATTTTCTATCTCAAAAACATCATCAAAAGAAAGCACACCGTCTTTCTTCTGTTCAACTACATTAATCTTTTTCAAATCATCTTCGCTTATATCAAAACCGTTCTTGCCACCTTGTTTATTGCCATAAATCGCAATTCCAGGGAATTGTATTCCCCTAAGGTAAACATCATCGCTTTTCGACGTTCCGATTTTAATAAAACCTTTTTTAATCTTTGATAAATTTACCTTGTTGCTTTCTTTAAGATTGGATTTTTTATCTCCGTAAATCAAATACCCAATCATATAACGTTTGGGCTTTTTATTTCCACCGGCAAACATCATAACGAGCAATACAATACCCGCAATTACCGCTAAAAGTATAAGTAGAAGCCACCACCAATTCGCTTTAACAAAAGCCATAAATCCGCTATCTTTTGTTAAATTTTCTTTTTTATCCGTATCAGCTTGATAATTCTTTTTCGTTTTATCAACAGCGCGTTCAATAATTTTTTCTTTGCCGCGGGAAGGGTCAGCCTGCGTTACCGTTGTTTTTCCCTCACGTCCGCTTCTTAATTTTTCTATCCTTTTTTCCTGCTCTTTTGTTATTGATTTGGGGCTTAAATGCAAATAATAAATATACATAGGTGAACCGGTCGGCCGTTTTGCTTTTTCATATTCCTCAAGTTTTAATTTTTCCGCGCCCGACTTTTTGGATGGTGGGTCATCCAAGCCGTCCGACATTATTACAACCATTGTATTACGGTTTGAAGCGTCATTGAAAGAGTTTTCAAGCTTTCGCACTTTTTGCTCAACGCTTTTTACCATACGTGAAGTATAAGTATCAAGCCCGTTAAATTGAATATTGTCTATAACGAGTTTAAGTTTTTCTTTATCTCCAGGCGTTTTAATTTTAACCGTATTATAAAATTTTGTATAAGTATCAAAAGTAATGAGTGTAAAAGTATCTCCATTTTGTAAACCAGATACAAACTTTTTCGCGCTTTGCTTTACTTTAACGGAAATATCTCCCATGCCCATTTTTTTTGCTGTAGGACCTACTCCGCGCATACTTTTTGACGTATCAATAATAACAAATAAGTCTTTATAATTTTTCTGTTCGGGTTTTGTCTGGCTAAAAACATGGCTTAAAACGAAAAATATTAAAAAAACAAACAATAAATTCTTATAAAATGAATGATTTCTTTTCATACTATAATCCTTCTCTCCTTATACTTAAAATTATTATCCATGACAACGGCATAATTGTCAAGTAATTTTGTTAAATATAAAATTTATTCGAATTTTATTAAAAAGTTATAATATTATATTTTAATCGTCTTCATTATTTTCAAATCCCATTTCTTCAATGGCTTTTTTCGCCGCGTTTTGCTGGGCATTTTTTTTACTCTTGCCCTTACCCTTACCGCATACCTTGTTATTAATAATTACTTCAACGAAAAATATTTTCGCGTGGTCAGGACCGGATTCTTTAACTGTTTTATATATGGGGATGGTTTTGAATTTTTGCTGGACATGCAATTGAAAACTCGTTTTATAATCCCTTACATGCTCTTTTTTTTCAATTTTTTCAAGATAACCTTCAAGCAATGGCAATATAAATTTTCGAACCTGTTTTATTCCACTATCAAGGTATAAAGCGCCTAAAACAGCCTCAAATGTGTCAGCCAGTAAAGAAAAACGCATTTTACCGCCAGACTGTTCCTCCCCTCTACCTAGCAACAAATAACGGGAAAGTTCTATTTCCTGGGCAAAACTTGACAAAGCATTAGCGCTTACAAGCATACTCTTTAAACGCGATAAATCACCTTCGTTTTTATCAGGAAAGCGGTTATATAAAAATTCAACTGTAATTAAAGCGAGAACCGCATCTCCTAAAAATTCAAGTTTTTCGTTATCTTCCTGAACATTTGAGCTCTCATTAATATATGAAGAATGATAAAACGCCTGATCAAATTTAGATAAATCTTTAACACTTAACTTATTGTTATGCAAAAATTCTTTAAGAAGTTTTTTCCGTCCTCGCTCCATGAAAAAGATTCCTCTTTATTATTATAAAC
>CAYUYT010000052.1:0-19336 GCA_964449345.1 uncultured Spirochaetia bacterium
GCCAGTACCTTTTTGTATAGCCCTTTCGATATTGTCGTTAGGCATATTGTTGTCTTTTGCTTTTTGAATCACAATTCTAAGGCGTGGGTTCATTTCAGCATCACCGCCACCTTCTCTAGCTGCAACCATTATTTCTTTTATAAGTTTTGTAAATACTTTTCCTCTTTTAGCGTCCTGTGCGGCTTTTTTATGTTTAATATTTGCCCATTTACTATGGCCTGCCATTAATTTCTCCTTGATTATTAATAATATTTTCGGGTAAAATAAAAATAATATTGTTTTTCACACTTGTAAAACAGATTTTTTATTATCAAATTTAATGAGCTATAAATTTTGAGAAATTAATAATATTTTTATTTTTTATTCCGATTTTTAAATTAAATTTATTTAACCGGAAAGAAGTATTAATGAGTGAAGAAAAAGTAATTGAACAGGATATTGAATCCAAACACGGTGTTATTAAACATAACGGCAGCATAGTTATAAACGGCAGTGTATTAGGCGGGAATGTAAGAGCAACGGGAGATATTGTTATTGAAGGGGCTATAATTGACGGCAACGTTAATTCTTCTGCCGGGGGCATAACCGTGAGGCAGGGGATTGAAGGCGAGTCATCGCAGATTGAAGCATTCGGTGATATACGCACCGAGTATTGCCACGGGGGGAACGTTGTAAGCAAAAACGGAAGTGTTTATATCAAAACGCTTTTAACAAACAGCAAAGTCGTTGCTAAAAACTTAGTTCATTGCGATATGTCCGAGGGAGCTATTGAACGCGCGACTGTAGAAGCAGGAATTGAAATTATTGCAAACCGTGTAGGAAACAATAAACACGCACCCACTTACGTTACCTTAACAAATGAGCGCCAGCAGGAAATGTTTGAATTAATGCTTGTTTATGAGCATAAATTACGGGAAAAGAAAAAGCGGCTTGAAAAATTAAGTAAAGTAATAAAAATTATTCGTCTTTTAGGAGAAAAAGTCGTCGCCCTTCCCCCGCAAAAAAAAGAACAGCTTGCAATTCAGGTCCAGGAATACAATAAAATAAAAAATGAGATTATCCAGACTAACGAAGAAAAACGAAAAGTTGTTCAAAAAAATCAGGAATTGAAAAAATATACAAGGGCAATTATAATTAAGAAGACTGTACACCCAAGAGTGCAAGTTATGATTGATAAATTAAAGCATTCGGTTGTCCATACTTTTGAAAAAGTTATCTTTTATAAATCGGGTATAATCATTATGGGCGATTTGGATCAATATAAATTAAGGCAGAGGTAATTAAAATGTCAGGAACGCAAGAAAACACAGCTATTCAGGATAAACAACCGGTAAGAAAGCGCCGGTTTGGCATAGTTTTAAAGCTATCTTTGTTCGTTGTCATTATACAATTAATTGTACTCATTGTTTTAGGCTTTGTTTTTGTAGAAAAAGAAGAACAAACGTTGAAAAGTAATATTCACCTTCAGGTATCATCCATGATGAACTCGTTCCGCTCACGTATAGCCCGTATTTCAAAAGATTTCGACGATAAAATATTGAAAAGTATGAAGAATTCCGGCGAAGAAAAAAAAACCGGCTCGAAACTTGATTTGTCATCCGGAGATATTATTCCCGGACTAAATAACATACTTAAAAATTATACGAGTGATTATTCAACTGAACAAAGCGATTCGGAAAAATTCAAAGTATCGGAAATTATGGTAATTGATGAAAACGGCTGGATTGTAAATCACAGCAGAGACGATATATGGCAAATGCAAAATCACCCTAGTGTCAAGCTTCCCCAGTCCGAACAAATAGATATTACTAATAAAGATTTAAACAAATTTAGCAAAATAATTTTTGATGATGTTTCTAAAATGAAAACCAAACTATATAATAAAACAGTAAACGGAGTTAACTACTTTGAAACGGCTTATCCGATTTACGTTAACGATAAAAAGAAATTTTTAAATATTCCGTCCTTGATAAACGCTGTAGATAACTTTAAACTGATATACGATAATTTCCGAAAACAAAAATATTTTAACGAATTTACACAAAGCGAAATTATATTTAACGCATTAAAGTCCTTTGATATGTTGCTTAATGAGCTTTATTTATACGTTAAATTAACACCGGAGAATTCAGGTCCGGCAAAATTAACTGATTATGCAAAAGCTATGCTTAAAACGCGTCTCTTTAATAGAACTCATTTTAATTATTTTAAACGCGTTTCTGATATGATTGTAAAATATGTAAGGCGGAAATGGTTTTATTCAAATATTTTCAGAGAAGATTTTAACGATATTTTTAGCAAAATTCAAAGCACAATAAACAAAAAATCCATTGCCAAATTCGCAGAAGAAGTTAAACCCATACTTTCAGGCAAGATAAAAGACATAGAAGAAAGTCTTAACAAAGGCGAATATGATAAGGCAAAAAAGCAAATTAATGTATTTTTACAAATTATAGAAAAAAAATTCACTCAATTAACGGCTAAATTTCCGTCAGTAGAAAAAATGAACAGCATTGAAAATAAAATTAGGGTTTTTACAAAAAATATCGGAGAAAAAGGAGTTTACGTTGCCGGAATTGAGCCATGGAATAAATACTTTAAACCGTTCAGAGACTTTGTGTCTTCCGCTTTAAGCAGGTTTGAAACTCAGGACAAGCCGGATGAAAACAAAAAAATTAAAATTGATAAATCTCAAGTTTTAAAAGATTTAAAAAACGCGTTTTTGGTAATAACGGAAAAAGACCCGAATAAAATCCCGCGTAATATTAAAAGAAAAAATTCACTTGTGCCCATTCCGTTTATTTTAGAGCAACGCGTTTTAAAACCCATAAAAATCACATTTGAAGATTTTGCTAACGGAAAATATATAAATATGAAACTCGTTATTTGGGCAGCAAAATTTTTAAAAACCGTTGAAAACCGCATTAAATCTTATCCTTCAAAAACGCTGAAAAAAATTATTGAAACGCTTTCAAAAGAACTCGAAGGAAAACCGTATTTAAAACAAACGCATTTATATAAAAAAATAGCAGAATTACGCAAAATTTACGTTGAAAAATTAAGACAGGAAGCAGAAAAAAAGGCAACACAAAGCCCGGGAATTAAACAGGACAAACAAAAGAAAAAAGAAAGCAATATTAAAGAACTTCAGGGCTGGGATTTCGCTGTTCATTGGCTTGAAAATAACGAGTTTTTTAAGAAAGATTTAATTATCGTGGGTAAAAAAACGCAAAATTCATTAACGGAAACAGAACTTAAATCTCTTCCTTTTTATGCTATGCTATTTATGGTTAAACAACACTGGCGAATCTACACAAATTACAGGCATATTCCTACTTTAAATAAAAATTTTTCCAAAACGCATCAAAAATACTACAAGTACGTTTCACATAGAAGAAAAATTGTTTCAATTCTTAAAACTTTTGTAAGAGAAGATGTTTATAATTATTGGTGGCATAGGGAATATATAGACGTTTATCCTGATAAGGCACTTCGCGCGCTTTATAGCTTTTCCGTTACGGATTTTGCAAAACTTTACCCGGTTAAATTACAGGTTGAAAACTATATTTATAGCAAAAACAAAGCAATGCAAAATCAATTCTGGGTCAAGGGTTTATCGGGTACTGATAAAATAAGAGTATCCGAAAGCTTAATAAAGAAAATTGCCTCTTCAATGATGAACCCATCAAAAATCGGTTACATTGTGTTGCGCGTAAGAAAAAACCAGTATCACACTTTTTTAAGAAAAGCACGTAATACTACAATAGACTATTCTATTTCAATATTAATAAGAACGGTATTTTTATCTGTAATCTTTTCAAGCATATTTTTAAAATCATTAAAAACTTTAAGCAGGGGAGCAGAAGCAATCGGACGGGGCGAATTTCAACACAGAATAGTCCTATCCGGCTCTGATGAATTCGGACAGCTTGCTGACACGCTAAACAATATGGCAGTTGATGTTGAAGCCAAATTAAGAATGGAAGGCGAGTTAAACGCAGCCAAAATAATTCAGGAAACATTAATTCCCAATAGCACCCCAAATATTCCCGGTTATTCTTTTGCAGGTTTCTATCAAGCGCAAAGCGAAACGGGCGGAGATTATTATGATTATCTAACTGACATAGGGAAAGGGCATTTAGGCCTTGTCGTTGGTGATGTTTCCGGACACGGCGTAGGTGCAGGTATTGTAATGACAATGGTTAGAATGGTATTACACACTACGGCAATCGGAGTTGGCAGGGCATCAACAGTTGTGAAAAAAATTAACCCTTTAATTTACCGCGATACTACGCCGAATATGTATGCAACGCTTTGGTATGGTATTTTAAATACTGACAAGAAAATATTAAACTACACAATAGCAGGGCATAATCCCGCTGTCATCTGGAATCCTTTAAAGAAAAAATTTGTTCTACTCAAAACCGGCGGAATGCCTGTTGGCTTACAGCCGTCTGAAATTTTTGACCCTGTTATTGAAAGCCATGTAGTACAGCTTGAAAAAGGAGATATACTCATTCAATATACTGACGGAGTAACAGAGGCAATGAACAGTGAAATGGAAGAATACGAGGAAGAACGTTTTTATAAATGCATTAAGAGATTAGGAAACGTTTCTGCGGAACGCGTTGTACAGGCAATCGTAGATGATATACAAAAATTCACAGGAGGCATTCCGCAATCCGATGATATTACCATGCTTGTTATGAAAGTTGAAAAATAGCGTATTAAAGTGATTTTTTCGTTATTGCGCCTGATAATTCTCTGACAAATGATACCACATCGCTATTTTCAATAACCTTGCGGACAATTGCAGAACCAACTATTACGCCTTGGGCAAATGCCGAGATGTTCTTTACATGGGCTGGTTGTGAAATTCCGAATCCAACGCAAACGGGTTTTTCCGTTTTGTTTTTTATCATCTTAGCGAAATCCTTTAAACCGGAAGCAACGTTTTTACGTTCACCGGTGATGCCCGAAAGAGCAGTTAAATATAAAAAACCCGATGTTTTTTCAATTACTGATTCCATTCTTTTTTTATCTGTCAAAGGTGTCATCAAAAAAATCTGATCAATACCGAATTTTTTTGCGTATTTGTTTAATTCGTTGTCAGACTCCGGGAGTGCATCGGGTATTATTAATCCTTGTACACCGCTTTCCTTGGCTTTTTTCATAAACTTTTTCGTTTGACAAGCAAAAATCTGATTAAAATACAGCATAAATACAACGGGTTTATTCGTTTTTTCAGATATTTGCTTGGCGGCTTTAAAATAATCGTTCATTGAATATCCGTTTTTTAACGCAATTTGCGTTCCCTCCTGAATAGTAGGCCCGTCTGCAACAGGGTCGGAAAAGGGTATGCCTAGTTCAACAATGTCAAAGTATTCACTACATGAAAGGATTATTTCTATTGATTTTTTCAAATCCGGCAAACCTAAAACGAAATAAGGTATGAATGCAGCGCGTTTGTTTTTTAAATTTTTGAAAACTTCTGAAATTGACGGTTTCATTTAGGCCTCCCCTGCATAATTCTTTTAATTTCGTTAACGTCTTTGTCGCCTCTGCCGGAAACGTTTATAACGACGATTTTATTTTTTTCTTTTTTAGCAATGTAGGGTAAATAAGCAAGAGCATGGCTAGACTCTAATGCCGGAATTATACCTTCAAGTTCGCTTAATTCCTTAAACGCTTCAATAACCTGTTTATCCGTAACGCAAACGTATTTCGCCCTTTTAATATCCTTTAAATACGAATGTTCCGGCCCCACTCCGGGATAATCAAGACCTGCTGAAATACTGTGCACATCGGAAATATTACCGTCTTTATTAAAAAGTAAATAACTTTTTGACCCGTGCAAAACACCGACTTTGCCGTAATTTAGCGGAGCAGCGTGCAGACCTATTTTTTTACCCGTTCCTCCGGCTTCTACACCGATTAATTTAACTTTTCGGGTTTTTATAAAATCGTAAAAAAGTCCCATTGCGTTACTGCCTCCGCCCACACAGGCAACGCAGTAATCCGGCAATTTTCCTTCGTACTGTTTAAGCTGTTTTTTTGTTTCTTTACCGATAATTTTTTGAAAATCCCTAACCATTTCGGGAAAAGGGTGAAATCCGGCAACAGAACCTATTAGGTAATGCGTTGACTTTACGTTACTTACCCAATCTCTAATTGCTTCGTTCATAGCGTCTTTAAGCGTTTTAGACCCTTTGTCAACTTTATTCACTTTTGCGCTTAAAAGCTCCATTCTGAAGACGTTTAACTCCTGCCGCCTTACATCTTCGGTGCCCATATAAATTTCACATTCAAGCCCCATCAATGCGCATGCTGTTGCCGTTGCAACGCCGTGTTGCCCTGCGCCTGTTTCCGCAATAATTCTCGTTTTGCCCATGCGTTTTGCAAGGAGTATTTGCCCGATAGTGTTATTAATTTTATGGCTTCCGGTGTGGTTTAAATCTTCGCGTTTTAAATATATTCTTAGTTTATATTTTTCTGACAATCTGCTTGCAAAATATAAAGGGGATGGTCTGCCTACGTAGTTATTCATATAATACTGAAATTCATTTTTAAAATTTTTATCTTTTTTGGCTTTATTATACGTTGTGATTAATTCATGTAAATTGTTATAAAGTAGTTCAGGGGCAAACATTCCCCCAAACTCACCGAAAAACCCGTTTTTATCCGGTTGATTATATTTCATTTTCTATACCTGATATAAAATTGATAATTAAAAATACTAATAATGCTACATCTTTGCAAATTGTGGGAATTATATTTTTTAACTCGAAATTCGATTTATTTTTATTTCAATAAAATTAGACTTTTTTACTTTGTTAAGAACGGTATTAGCCAATTTTGCCTCTGTAACGGATAATATTATTTACGTAGAACCAAATTTGTTAATAATCTCTATATTTAGAAATTCACGTTTTCAAGGTTAACACCATTCCGCTTTAACTATGAAATATATCTTATAAAAATGATAAAGATAAATGCCGATAGGGAACGCAAAGCTACGTTCCCTACGTAAAATATTTTTATGGAAGCGACAACTACGCTGACACATAGGGATAGCGCAAAGCATCCAAATGCAGGCCTAACATAAAACGCGTAGGTTAACAATAGACACGAATATCTATGTCTATAACATCTAATCAATATATGTTAAAATTTCATCGAGAAATTTTTTCGTAGGTCCTTTTCGCTCCTTTGTGGGTTTGCCGATTGCAATTAAACTAACGAGGTGTTCTTCGTTTGAATTTATTCCCAAAATATCTTCAAGCGTTTTTTGATGCCTTACCGGGCCGGTCATCCATGCAGAGCCGTAGCCTAGAGCAGTTGCGGCGAGAATTACGTTTTCGCATGCCCCGCCTAGAGTTAAAATATCCGGGTCAACGAGTTCACCGTAACGGGAATCAAGGGAATATTTTTCCACAATTTTTGAAAAAAAAGTGTTCGTTTTCCATCCCACTGCAGCAATAACTAAAGGTGCGTCTTTGAAAAATAAATAATAAAACTTAAACCCTTCGATTTTTCGAATGGTTTCCTCATCGTCAATGTGAGAATAAAAGCTTTTTATGCGTTTATTTACGGCTTCTGCCATTTCGTTTAAAACGCTTTTGTTTCGGATTGCAATAAAACGCCATTGCTGGGAATTCATGCCCGTTGGCGCTAACCTCGCGGCATCAACCATATATTCAACGTGTTCATCAGGTACAGCATCGCGTAAAAATTTTCTTACTGTTCTGCGTTTTTGGTATAACTTTTTAAATTCATCTGCATTCATAATAACTCCTAATCTTTAACAAAGAGTTTTAAACTTTGTATTTGCTCGTCGTTTCCAAGTACAATGAGTTTATCGCCTAAATCGAACTCGTAAATCGAACTGGGATTATAATGAAAAGTTCCGTCCGGTTTTGAAATCGCTATAATTATTAACCCCGTTCTTTGCGGCAGCCGGGCATACGCAATATTTTTGCCTAATAAAGTTGAATTATCCGGTATTGAAACTTCTTCAAGCCGCAAAGCTTTTCCTTTCCCCCCACCTGGAAACGAGTTAATTACATCGAGAAAAGCAACAACCGACGGACGTAAAAGCATGGAAGCAAGACGCGTTCCGATTATGCTATTCGAAGATAATACCCTATCTGCTCCGGCATCGCGTAATTTTTGTTCGTTGCGTTCGTCTATTGCCTGAGAAATAACATTTATGTTCGGATTTCTATTTTTTGCGGTAACAATAACGTATAAGTTTTCCGTATCACTCGGGAGTACGACTATAATGCCTTTTGCGTTGTGCACCCCTGCGTGTTCGATTATATGGTCGTCAGTTGCATCGCCAATAATGTATTTAAGCTCTTGGAAATCATTAACGAGTTCGTTAATTTTGTTCTCGTTTTTGTCAATTAAAACGAAGTTAGTTTTTGTTTTGTATAATTCTTCGATAACGTATTTCCCCGCGTCCCCTCCTCCGCAAACAATGATATGGTGTTTTAAGGATTTTATTTTTTTTTGCATTTTTTTTCTCCTATAATTTTCAAGGATTTTGCCTTCTAATATTGCGGACGAAACAACGGTAATTACACCGGCAAGGAAAGTGTATCCCCCAAGTGCCAATGTCATGGTTAGAATTTTGCCTGCTTCTGTTTTAGGGAACAACTTACTGAAACCTAATGATGTTAATGTTATTATAGTAATGTATAAACTATCAATTGTGTTTAAATTTTCTAATTTTGCGTATAACAAACTGCTTATTACGATGATTACGATAAAAATGAGTATTAAATAAAATATTTTCTTTTTTAGCATAAATTTGGCCGTGTTTCTTTTGTATTCATAAAGTTATTAATAAAGCAGGGAAACTTCAATAGAAAGAGGATGATAATTTTGCGTTATTTTAATTTTGAAATCATTTTGATATAATAAAAAAATGCCCAAGTTTGCTAAAATATTTTAACTAACTTTTAATTATTTTATAATTTTTATTACTTTTTAACACGTTAATATTAGATTTTCAAAGTAGGAATAAAAAATAAATGGGCGAAATAATTGACGGCAGAAAAGTAGCAAATGAATACAGACAAAAAATCAAGCAGCAGGTCGAAGAATTAAAAATCAAATCCGGCAATACTCCCGGGCTTGCAGTAATACTCGTTGGAAATGACCCCGCAAGCGAAACTTACGTAAAAAGCAAAGTAAAAGTATGCCAGCAAGTCGGAATAATATCACATTTTTACGGTTTAAGTGAAGATACCAATCAGCAGGAACTCGTTGATTTAATACATCAGCTAAACGATGCGCATAATGTAAACGGAATTCTCGTTCAGCTTCCCCTGCCTTCGCATCTTGATGAATCCGTTATTTTAAAAGAAATAGATTCTCACAAGGATGTTGACGGCTTACACCCTGAAAATGTCGGGCGTTTGTGGAGTGATTTGGAAGATTGTTTATGCCCCTGCACTCCCATGGGAATAATAGAAATTTTACATCATTATAATATAGATATTCAAGGGAAACACGTTGTAATTATAGGAAGAAGCAATCTTGTAGGCAAACCGCTTGCCGGTTTATTTTTACAAAAACAACTTAATGCAACGGTAACAATTTGTCATAGTTATACTGAAAATTTATCCAATATAACTAATACAGCGGATATTTTAGTTTCAGCTGTGGGTAATCCCGGAATGGTTGTTTCTGAAATGATAAAACCGGGGGCAGTTGTGATTGACGTAGGGATTACCCGCGTTCATGATAATCAAACGGAAAAAGGGTATCGTATTTGCGGTGATGTAAATTTTGAACAGGTAAAACAAAAGTGTTCCTGGATAACGCCCGTTCCCGGCGGTGTGGGAGCAATGACAACGACCATGTTAATGGCAAATACGTTAAAAGCTTTTAAAAAATTCACAGTACACTTATAATTTGGAGGAAATATGAAATGCCCCGTATGCAACAAAAGAAATAAATCAGGAGTAGGAATCTGCATTCACTGCGGAGCAAAACTTCCTCTTGAAAATCTTGAAGGCGAGGCAAGTAGAAACGTTGTGGACAGCTATAAACTTTCAATTAGCAGAGGGCTTTTACTCGGTATAGTTATTTCAGCAGTAATTTTATTATCGATTTTAATTTACTTTTTAGTGAAACCTTCTAATAAGCATAAGGGCAAGATAATGGTAAATCAAAACTCTCAACACAAGGAATCCAACTCACGGAACGCAAAAGAAGAAATTATAATTAAGCAGTCAACCACCAACGCAGAAAAAAACGCAGACAAGGTTGAATCAAAACCCGGTAAAGTCGTAATAGGAATAGTTAAGGATTACAGATTACGCGTTAGACACCGCCCTTCACTTCGAAGCAATATTGTAGCTCATTTGCCTAAAGGCGCGGAGGTTATAATAACGAAGAAGACTAAAAGCATGAAGATTCGTGTAGGCAGCCGGTATTTGTCTGGTAAATGGTATAAAATAAAATGGGAAAAACAAACAGGTGAAGGTGTTTTTAAACAGATTAACGGCTGGGTTTGGGGAAAATACCTTGAGATAAAAAAGTAAATGCGTTTTATTATTCGAAACGTATTTTGCTTATTCCCGCGAAATTCGGTATATATTTTTTTAAACTTTTATTAATTATTATTAACGTGAATATGAATTTATTTATTAACTACAGAAATCAGAATGGATTAGAAAATTTTATTTGGTAAATTAGAATAGAGACGTTGAATTCATTTTATTAATTATTCATTCAAACGCCTTTTAAAAATATTTATTGAAATTATTTTATGATAAATGTTATAATGCAAAATTGTTATAAGTTTTGTGAAATTATCCGTTACTTTATTATTTATTAACCGAAATTAATAGCAAATGGTTTTATTTACGATGTTAAAAAGTTTATAAATATTGCGTTATTTAATTTTTATTAGGGTATATTTTTATAATCATGGAAAATATGGATCATAGAAAATCTAAACGTTTTAAAGAGAAACGCAAAGATGAATCAAGGCAAATTACTGTAACTTTTGTACAGCAGTTTTCTCCTGCGCGGACATTTGTGGGCAAAATGTATGATTTATCCGAAAACGCTGTTAAAGTTATCATTGATAAAAAAAACGCGAGCATACTTTTGGATTACATTCCTAAAACAACGCTTACGAAGTTTCGGTTTTCGGACAAGTATAAAGTAACCGTATGTATAACGAGCATTAAACGCATTGATGACATAACTAACGAGAACGATAAAATAGGCGTTGTTTTGAATTTTGAAGTGATGAGCCCGGAAGATGCAGACACAGTAAGAGAAATAGTAAACGTATATTCTATTTAGTATATAAATATTTTATTTTATAATGTTTTCTGATTTTCCTAATTTTTATGTAAAATCCTTTTATTATTCATTTAAATTTTTATATTGAGGTTATTTTTTTGTATTTTTATAGTATAGGCTTATGGATAATTAAAGTCGTTTTGATTATCCGTTACATAACGCTTTATTTGACTTTTTACTTTTTTTTGAGTTTATTTAATTATGAGTAGAGCAAATATTTATGACCTTTTCAGACAACCTGACAATTTTGAAGAAATGATAAATCAAGGTTGCGAATACCTAAAGACAGGAAAGTTTGAACAGGCAGAAAAAACATTTAATAATTTATTGGAAAACGGCGGGTTTGCCTGTGAAATAGACACGGGTTTGATTTGTGCAAAATATTGGAACAACCGTAAGGCCATTATGGATAGAATGGTACAAGGCCTTAAACGTGCGAATTATTTATTAGATGAATGGAAAATTTTTAAGAGTTTTTTAAACAAAATTCAATTAGATAAAGAACAGGAAAAAAAAAATATAAGCGCTTTTGATTGGGATATTATTTTGCTAACAGGGCATTTTGTGCTCTCAATAGCGATTGATGATTTGATTGAGGAATATCAAAAGCAAGCTTTTCCTGATATAGATTTACTTATTAGAATAGGAGAGATATTTTTAGAATTAGAGTATTATGAAAAAGCAGTAGAAGCGTTTGAGTATTCCCGAGTTTTCAAGAAAAAAGACCCTTATATTTTGTCTTTGTTAGCAGACGCTTATTTTGGCTGCGGAAACGTAAATAAAGCAAAAGTTTTTTTTCGCGAGGCGTTTTTTCTAAATCCTGATAATGTACCGCTTGACAAAATCAAGTGTAGTATAATACACGGTCTAGTGGATATTGTTAAGGATAATAATTATGAAAAAGTAGCGCCATGGATACCGGTTTTCGGAATAATAACGAACAATTTTGACGTTGCCCGTGAATTAAGCGAAGATGAAGCCAGAGAACTGGTTATTGAAATTGAACGGCTTGAAATACAATATAAAAGCACTAATAATGAGAACTTTTTACCATATCTTTTGTCTAAGTATTTATTCCTTATTGATTATTTGGATAAACAAATAGGTATAAAAGATGAGGCAGATAAATTAATAAATAAAATCAAAGAATTTGACCCAAAAATTTATGATTTGTACCGTGAAAATTTAAAAGATAATATATCAAAAAATAAAGAGAGGCGTTTATATGTCAACTACGATGAACACAATTGAAGAAATTAAAGAATTATTGAATGAAGAAAAATGGACGGGGCAAACCGTTGCTAATTACACAATAAAAGATTTTACAAAGTTTGATGAAATTGTAAAAATAGCTTTGAAAGAAGGTTATGCCACTGAATTAATGGAAGAGTGCAAGAAATTTCTTGCAAACACTCCGAAAAGCGTTATGGCATTGTATATAATGGGTATTATTTCCCTTGAACAGGGTTTGATAAACGATACGTATATTTATCAAGTTATAAACCAATTCCAGGACCAAAATAAACCAAAAATAGTTGAGGTATTGGCAAATAAACGCCTTGAGTTTGGTCCTGATAAACCCGCCTTAGAAATTCTTAACGATGTTTATACCGAAAGCGGTAACGAAGATAAGAAAATCGAGACATGGAAAAGACTTTCCCGAATTGATTTTGAAAATGGCGAGATACCGAGAAAACTTGCGGAATATCAGGAAGAAAATGCAGACGATGAAGATAATAAAGAAGCAATATTTAACTATAAAGCGGCTTTACGCAGATACGTTAAAAAGGGTAATGTTCAGCAGATTGAAAAAATCTGGCGCAAATTAATAGAATTAACACCGAAAGAAGAAGAGCCGGAATTAGATTTCTTTTATTCTATGGAAAGAGATATTGCCAAAAAAAGTGAAGAGAAAGCTTCGGAATTATTGAATGAACTTGCAAATTATTATCTTGAAAAAGGCAACGATTATATTGATAAATCAATAGAACTTTTGAAAAAAGTTATGCAATACGCGCCTAAAAATAATGACGCGAGGTTTATGCTTGTTGAGTGTTTCAAGGAAAAGTATAAAGATCATTCTCAATTAGAAGAATACATAAAAAAAACGAAAATTAACCAGACTTGGAAAACTTTTTCGGAAGCCTTAAATGATTTTGAGAAGCACATTGCTTTTGATGTGGGAAACTGGGTCAATCATCGCAGCTGGAAAATCGGTAAAATAACTGATATTGAAGATGAAACCTTTACTATTGACTTTGAAGGCAAACCCGGTCATAAAATGACTTTGCAAATGGCGTTGAAATCTCTTGAAGTATTGCCCGAAGGGCATTTATGGCTTATTAAAAAAAATGAACTGGAAAAGCTTAAAGACGATTCGGATGAAGGCATTGATTTCGTTCTTGAAACGCTTTTTAAAAGTTTCGGAAATGAAGTTTCATTGAAGGATATTAAAAAAGAGATGACTTCGGGAATTATTCCTACTAAAGACTGGAATAAATGGTGGAATAAAGCAAAGAAAAGAATTAAGAAAAGTGACTTTTTCGGAAGCTCTTATGAGAAAAAGGACCATTATTTTCTAAGGGAAAAACAATTATCCTTTATAGAAGAAACCTTTGCTAAGTTTCAGAATTTAAAAAGTTTTCAACATCGTTTGGATATAATGGAAGACTTTTTAAAACATTATGAAGATAAATCCGAGCTTGAAAACGAAAGTTTTATGATAATGCTTCAATACTTTGTGGATATTGCAAACGACAAGGAGCATATTACGGAAAAAACCGTTCAAAGTTATTTACTATTAAGAAAAATTGAAAAGAACCATGAACATTTGAAAGACATGAAATTATTAAAAATAAAACCGGAAGAAATTGCTAACGGAATTTCAAATTATACCCGAGTTTTTGAGGAACTACCCGATACGGATACAAAAAAAGAGCTTATAGAATTACTGCGCAAATGGAACAATGATTGGGTTGTTATTATCTCAGAGTTTTTAAAAACCAAACCTTCAAGAGCGCATAATCATATAATGGATGAATTGTTCGGGCATGATAAAATTGAAGAGTTAAAAAGCATTGTAGAATATATTACGAATAACTATAGAAATAATACCGAACTCTTTGTATGGACGTGTAAATATCTTTATTCCGAACCCGATGTTTTTAAAGAAATTGTTGAAGACGAAGGAAGCATTATATACAACCTTATCCAGTTAATTGATACATTAGGAAGGTTAATCGACAATAAAAAAGACGTTACTTTAAACCGTAGAATTTTAAATCAAGTAATGGATTTACTTTTTGATGAAAATAAAGGTGTCTTAGGCGATTATCTGGAAAAAGCAAATAGAGATTCACTTAAAAAATGTATATTAATGGTAAAAGGAAGCGTTTATCTTGATGAAAAAACGAAACTTGAATTCCTTGAACCGTATAAAGAACAATTCGCTGATTTATTTGAAACAGAGGATGAAGAAGACGAAGATTTACACGATTTTCTTGTTACAAAAAATGCTTACGACGAAAAAGTCCGGCAGCTTGACCATATAATAAAAGTCGAGATACCGAAAAACTCAAAAGATATAGGCGAGGCTCAAGAAAAAGGCGACCTTAGAGAAAACGCGGAATATCAAAGTGCGCTTGAAAAACAGAAAAATTTACATTCAACGCAAAAGAAACTTAAAGAAGAGATATCCAACGCTAAAATTATTCAGCCGAAAAACGTTGATTTAACGAAAACCGATGTTGGTACCAAAGTAAAACTTCTAAACCTTGATACCGAGCAGGAAGAAATTTTTACAATACTTGGTGAATGGGATTCTAATCCTGAACACGACGTTTTGTCATACAAATCACCTTTCGGTGCGGCTTTGTTAGGGCATAAAGTTCACGAAGAATTTGAAGTTAAAATTGCAAAAAATAAAAAACGATATAAAGTATTATCCATAGAACTTGCTGATGAATTGGCAAATGACTAAAAAAAAGATACTTATACACGCTTGTTGCGGTGTATGCGCTTTAAACGTTATTGAAGAATTAAAGAGCGATTATGATATTGCTCTTTATTTCTTTAACCCGAACATACACCCTGAAAAAGAGTATTTAAAAAGAAAAAAATATCTTATAAACTATGCAAAGCAAAAATCAATTCGCGTGATTGATGATGATTATAATCCGCAAATCTTTTTTCAAAAAGTTAAAGGACTTGAAAACGAAAAAGAGGGCGGTAAGCGTTGCGCGATTTGTTTTGAAATGCGTCTTATACAAACAGCTGTAATTGCAAAAGAGAACGCTTTTGATTTATTTACAACGACCTTAACTATTAGCCCGCATAAAAACGTAAAAACAATCTTTGATATTGCAAATCTAATTTCTGCTCAAACAGAAATAGATTATCTTGCAAAAAATTTTAAAAAAAACCACGGTTTTGTTAAGACAATTAAAATGGCAAAACAACTAGATTTTTACCTACAAGACTACTGTGGCTGCGTTTTCAGTAAAAATGAAAGGCAAAATCAAAAAAACAATAGTAAAATGCTTTCTTAACTTTAAAAAAGTTTAAATATTTTTGTCTTTGTGCATTAAAGTTCATATCTTACTATAATAGAAAAACACACGGGTTTAAATAATCCGTAAATAATTTATTATAATTTAAAGGGGTTTATTTTTTATGAGCGAAAATAAGAACAAAGAAATAGAAAACGTAGAAGAGAAAGAATTTGAATTATCTCCTAACAGGGATAAAATTTTCAAATCAGGCCTTTTTTACTTGGTAGGGCTTTTAATATTAGCACTACCCATATTTTTATTAGGAAAATTAATAGGCAATACCCTTGATATATCAAAATCCGGGGTTACCCTCGTGCTTTTCGTCATGGTTTTATTGCCTGCGTATTTAATCTGGAAAAAAGCAACTACGGAAATTGAAAAACACGATGATTACGGGTATGACGGAAAACTTAAATTCTCCTACTACCTTGGAATGATAGGAACAACGGCAGGCGTAACATTGGTTTTTATAGGGCTTCTAACAGGATTTATTTACTTATTGCGTCCAAATCCGTTTAAAGCAGATATTGGTAGTTTTCAGGGGGAAACCTATACAGTGAAAAAACTACAAAACAAACTCGTTACCGAAAACCCAACCGTTAGGCCGGGGCAATTAAAACGTATTTTCGGAACAATCAGTTTTGAAAACTATCAAAAAATAATGAAAATTAACAAAATGATTGATAACGTTAAAGATAGCGAAATAAAAGAAAAGTATAAAAGCGGTTTTAACGAACCGGGTACGCCAAATAAAAGTCTGATTTTTAATCAACTGCGAAAACATTTTATCCGTCAGGCCCTTTATAAAGAATCTTTAGAGCAAGCAAAAAAAGATGGCCTTTATCAGAATTTGATTAATACGGGAATAATGTTTGATAAGTTCCAGATGTTACATAAAATTTTAAGTTATAAACTCGTTATGCAAAAAGTACGGGATTTTAAACCCGATGTAAAAGACATTAAATATTTAAAGCAAGCGGATAAGCTTAAAAAAGTAATCCATTACAAACAAATTTCGATTTATAACAAAAATCATAAAAACGACTCAAATCAAGCGTTAAAGCAAGCTAAAAAAGCACAGCAGGCATTAAAACAAGGAAAAAAATGGAAAACCGTTGCGGTTAAATTTAACCAGCAACTTCCGAGACAACGCAGAAACACAAACCCTAATCACGTACATAAAGCAGATGCAACGAGCGAAATCTTTGCAAAGTATTTCGGGAAACCCAAAAATTTTATTCCCGAACCAATAAAATTGCCTTACGGATGGATTGTAATTCAAATAGTTAAAACGGATAATCTTTCTGATAAAGAATTAATTAAAAAACCCGTTGCTATTAATGAAATTAAAGCGCATTACAAAAAAGTTTTTGAAAAAGAGTTTGAAGATTTGCTTGAAAATAAATACAGAAAACACGTTAATGTAGATTATAATTTACTGTATCAGGATAAAAAATCTACAAAGCCGTTTATTAAAGTTGCCGAGGAAATATACATTCCCGTTATCTTTTTCTGGAAAAATTTATCTGACAAACAGGAAAATGAATTTTCAAACAAAGCAAACCTAAATAAAGTAAAAGAATACATTGAAAATAGTTACATAAAACCCATAATGGCTTATCTTGAAGCAAAGCAAATGGAGCTTCATAAAAAAGATTTTGCCGCTATGCAAATAAAATCTGAAAAGTTTTCCCGTTACATTGAAGCGTATATCAAATGGTATCTTATACCGAAAAAAGTTGACCCTGAAATAGCAAAAGACGGGAAGAACGCATATAAAGAGTTTTATAAAAAGAACGCAAGACATTTTTCAGGTGGAGGCAGAAGAAGACAAATGCGTCCGCAACCAAAAACTCCGCCTAAACCTTATGAACAGCTAGATGCAAAAACAAAAGAAAGGGTTAAAAAGTATTACAAAAACAGTAAAATCAGAGAAATCGTTATGTCATTCATATTGGATAAGCTTTTACCAAAATATAAAGTAAAGGTTGAAAAAGATTATTTTAAAGGCAAAGTGCCACCTGCAAACCTAAAGCAGTTTGCATCAAGTTAAAAAATTAACTATAATTACAATATGAAACATTTACATGAAAATATTGTGAAAACCGAGAGAGCCCTTTGCGTTGGGCTCTCTTTAAAATCAGAAAGCAGGGAATACAGCTTAGATTCGTTAAACGAACTTAAATACCTTGCTAAATCAGCAGGCGCGGAAATTTATGACACAATATTACAGGTTAGAGAAGCGGTGACCCCTAAATATTTCATCGGGAAAGGTCTTGCCCATGAAATTGCAGAAATCATTGTTGCACAAAAAATTGACACTGTAATATTCGACAACGAATTAACCGCTGTTCAAGTCAGAAACCTTGAAAAAATCCTTAACTGCAAAGTAATTGGACGTACCGAGTTAATATTAGATATTTTTGCCCTGCGCGCACGCACGAAAATAGCAAAACTTCAAGTGGAGCTGGCGCAGCTTGAGTATATACGTCCGCGGTTACGACGCGCATGGACTCACTTATCACGTATTCAAGGCGGTATCGGTTTTAGAGGACCGGGAGAAACGCAGCTTGAAACGGACAAACGCCTTATCTCTAACCGTATTTTACATATAAAAAAAGATTTAAAGAAAACGAAAAAACACATTCAAAATAGCCACAAAGCAAGGCAAAACGAGTTTCTCGTTTCCCTTGTAGGATACACAAACGCAGGAAAATCAACGCTAATGAGCCGTTTATCCGGTGATAAAATTTTAGTTAAAAATATGCTTTTCTCAACACTTGATTCCACAACGAGAAAAGTTTTCATAGACCATGATTGCCGGATTTTACTTTCGGATACTGTCGGTTTTATAAGAAAACTTCCGCATCAATTAGTAGAATCCTTCCGTTCTACGCTTTCTGAAGTGCTTGAGGCGGATTTACTACTGCACGTTATCGACATATCCCGCGAAGACGTTCAAACGCAAATTCAGAGCGTAAACAACGTATTAGAGGAAATAGGTGCAACGGATAAAGTCGTTATCCACGTTTTCAATAAATGCGATTTACTTGACAACCACATTACTAAAAAGCGTTTTTCCGTTTATTCGAATGCAGTGTTTATTAGTTCGAAACAAGGCGAGAGAATTGATGAGCTGAAAGCAAAAATAAAGCGTTTTTATGAATTACAAACAAGCAAAAAAGAAAAAGAACAGCAGGCAGGATGATAAAACGAATTTTGTATTCACCTGAACTTGCGTTTTTTTTATTGCCAAAAATTTTATCATATTAAAAAATACATATTCAGATTAATCTAGACCAGTAATACTAAAATTTGCTAGAATATGAAATTCACCACAGAACACGCGAAACTGATGAAAGAAAAGAATCACCCTCTTTCTCCTCTTTGAGTAAAGAGGGAGGATTAGTAAAAGTTTGGGTATATAAGAGAAATCATCCCTAGCCCTTCTTTAAATAAAG
>CAYUYT010000053.1:0-19321 GCA_964449345.1 uncultured Spirochaetia bacterium
GATTCCTTTAAATGCATGGTGGGCAAACATTGCACAGCATCTTATGAATAACGGGGTTAAATGGAGTTTTTCAGGTTATTTCACTGCTTATGCATTCAATTTTTATGCAATTTTAACTATTGTTTTCAATGTTGTAATAATTTTATTGATGAAAGATTTCTTTACAATGAAGAAATACAGGGAACAGAATATTCCGACTCAGGCTTCTGCGTTAAGCGATGAGATTGCCGAAATAGAACCGAAAGAAAACGTAAAACCCAAAGCACTCAATTTTTTCGTTCCTGTTTTATCAATGATTATCATTATGCCTTTAGGGCTCTGGATTACGGGCGGAGGCAATATGTTATCGCAAAGCGCGTCCGGTTCGCAAAGCGTTTTATGGGCAGTACTAGGCGCGGTTGTTATATCGTTAATTGTTTACAGGGTTCAAAAAATAATGAGTATTAAAGAAGGTATGTACGTTATTATTAAGGGGTTAGGCAGTTTTATTTCCATATCAATAATTTTAATGCTTTCTTTTGCAATCGGCACACTTTGCCAGCAATTAGGAATAGGCAAGTTTTTAGGTGGAATTATCGGCAACTCAAGCACTGCCGGGGCATTAATTCCTGCCGGTGTTTTTGTTATTTCCGCAGTAATTGCTTTTTCAACGGGAACTTCCTGGGGCACATGGGCGATTATGATTCCTATTGCGGTTGGCATTACCGGCGCAACAGGCGCTAACATATACATATCAATCGGCGCTGTATTAGGGGGCGCGATTTTTGGCGACCACTCAAGCCCGATTTCCGATACAACGATTATTTCAAGTGCAGCAGCGGGTTGTGATGTTATTGATCACGTAAAAACGCAGTTACCTTACGCTTTAACAACGGGCGGGGCGGCTTTAGTTTTATACGTTGTGGCAGGATTGATTTTCTAATTTGTAAATATAAGCCCGGATTTTTATCCGGGTTTTTTATTTACTTTTTCCGTTTTTATTAATTTTATATATAATTAACGCGTTATGAATAAAACATATATTCTTGATTTTATAAATTTTTTTAATAATGAAATAAAAAACCGGGGAAATGAAGAATTATACATTAATCACGTTTCAACGGATTCAAGAACGGTTAAACCGGGTCAAGTTTTTCTCGCTTTAGTCGGGGATAAATTCGATGCCCATGATTTTATCCCCCATATTTTTGAAAAAAATGTGCCGGTTATTATTATTGAAAAAAATAAGTATGATAAATTACAAAAGCATATTAATGGTAAAGTATGGGTATTATGCGTTGACAATACGCTTACAGCATATCATGAAATTGCGCGTTCATATTTGGAAACCATGCCTGATTTGATTAAAATCGGAGTAACGGGTTCATCGGGAAAAACAACGACAAAAGAAATTATTAAATCCATATTGTCAACCAAGTATAAAACTTACGCAAATAAAGGTAATTTAAATAACCGCTTCGGTGTGCCGCTTACAGCCCTTGAAATAACGTCTGATATTGAGGTTGGAATTTTCGAAATGGGTATGGGTGAACCGTATGATATTGAAAAATTAGCATGGATTGTGCGTCCTCATATAAGTTGTATAACGTCAATTAGCGAAGCCCATATAGCATATTTTCATTCACTTGAGCAAATAGCGGAAACGAAGAAAGGAATTTTTAAGTATCTTGGGAAAGATGATTTTGCAGTTTTGAATGAAGATGAGAAGCTATATTCTATATTAGTACAGGATATAAAAGCTAAGATTAGAACTTTTAACACTTTTAAATCAAAAAAAATAAAAATAATTGACAATCTCGGCTTGAACGGTTATTTATTAAAAGTCAGAGATAAAAAAGTTCGTTTTACTCTTGGAGGGGGACATAACGTAACGAATTTACATTTTGGCCTTTTAATTGCTGAAATCTTAGGATTAAGCAACGAGCAAATTATTAAAGGCATTAAAAATGTAAAAATACCTGAAATGCGTAATCAGATAAAGGATGGAAAATACACAATCATTTTAGATTGTTATAACGCAAATCCTTCATCAATGATTTCAGCGCTTTCTCATTTTGATGAACTCCCCTTAAAAAGTAAAATAAACACAAAAAAAATTGCAGTTTTAGCAGATATGCTTGAACTCGGTAATAAAAGCCGTGAACTTCACGCTGATATTGGAACGTATATTGCGCGTAATTGTAATAATATAAACTATTTACTGACTTACGGCGAATACGGTAAAAATATTTTTGAGCAATCTGTAAAAGACGGATTTGAAATCAGCCGGGCATTTGCTTTTGATGACAAAAAAGAGTTGCTTTCAAAACTAAACTCCCTTATAAAACCGGGAGATATGGTTTTGTTTAAAGCATCGAGGGGAATGAAACTTGAACAAATTGCTGAGAATTTGTATTAAAAACGCGGGAAAACGGGAGGTTTAGGAATGGGCTATCACCTGCTTTATCCGTTGTTTTTAAAGTACAAAGATGTTTATCCTTTTTTTAAGGTATTTAACCTTTTTCAGTACATTACTTTCCGTTCCGCGCTAGCCGTACTAACAACGTTAATATTATCGTTTATCTTCGGTCCCATACTTATCCGTTACTTGCGCAACAAAAAAATCGGGCAAAACATCAGGGAACTCGGACCCGAATCACATCACGTTAAATCCGGCACACCCACAATGGGCGGCATATTAATTATCGGCTCAACAATTATATCTGTTTTATTATGGGGCCGCCTTGATAATAAATATATCTGGATAGCAATGGCATCCCTTATTGGTTTCGGAGCAATAGGTTTTATTGACGATTTTAAGAAACTAATTTTAAAAAATACTGTAGGTTTAAAAGCGCGGTATAAATTTATTTTACAGATTTTACTAGGCGGGGCAATCGTTGCGTTTATCTATTTCACTGACAATACACCGAATAAACTTTCATCGGAAATTTTTGTTCCTTTTGTGAATAAAGCCGTTTTTAATATTTTTATTTTTATGATACCCTTCGGCACAATATTACTCGTAGCTTCCTCAAACGCGGTGAATTTAACCGACGGTTTGGACGGTCTTGCAATAGGATGTACGCTTTTCGTTATCGTTGCGTTTACAATTTTAGCGTATTTATCAGGACATATTAGAATCGCAAATTATTTAAAAGTACCCTTCATCAAACAAAGCGCTGAATTGACTATTTTTTGCGCTTCATTAATAGGATCATCACTTGGGTTTTTATGGTATAACGCTAATCCGGCAGAAATTTTTATGGGCGACACAGGAAGTTTGGCTTTAGGCGGGGCTTTAGGCACGGTTGCGCTTATGATAAAAAAGGAAATATTGTTAATTATAGTGGGGGGAATTTTCGTTGCCGAAGCATTAAGCGTAATTATTCAGGTCGGTTATTATAAATGGAAAAAGAAACGCGTTTTTTTAATGGCGCCCTTGCATCATCATTACGAGCAAAAGGGTTATAAAGAAACTAAAATCGTTATCAGGTTTTGGATAATAGGAATAATTTTAGCAATGGTTGCAATTGCAACTCTAAAAATCAGATAGATGTTTTATTTTTATAAAAAGTAAAGGAAAAAAATTAAAGTCAAAGATATATGCAAAAAGTAGACAGAGGGGAACATATATTAATAACGGGTTTTTCCCGCACCGGTTTAGCCGCGGCGAATTTTCTTATGCAAAACCACGCTAAAGTATCTATCACGGATATTCAACCCATAGAAAAATTACAGGAAAACTTAGACCAACTCGTTGGTCATCCATGTAACGTTTTTACCGGCAACCAAACCGCAGAACAATTAAACGGAATAGATAAAATTATTTTAAGCCCTGGTGTCCCTCGTGCAATACCTCTTATTCAAAAAGCTATTGAAAAAAATATACCGGTTTTAAGCGAAATCGAACTCGCTTACCGCTACTTGCCTGAAAATGTAAAAATTATCGGTGTTACAGGCACCGACGGCAAATCGACCACAACCAACCTAATCTCGAAAATGTTATCAACAACGTATAGAGTCCATACAGGCGGTAATATCGGAACGCCTTTTATTTCTTTTGTTCACCAAGTCAAACCCGGCGATTTTATCGTTCTTGAATTATCGTCATATCAGCTTGAGCATAACGAAACGTTTAAATGTAACGTTGCTTGTATTTTAAACATTTCGCAAGATCATCTTGATAGATACGATACTTTTGATGACTACATTAGCGTAAAAGAGAATATACTTAAAAATCAGCATGAAAATAGCATATCAATTTTAAATAAAGACAGCGAATATTTTTCAAGGCATAGTAAGCTTGTCAAAGGAATTTTGATAAGTTTTAGTTTAACAAATAAAAACAGCGATATATTTTTAGATAATAATAATATAATCTATAATAGCAATAATATTTGTCATACTAATATTATCAAATTGCAGGGAATACACAATCTGGAAAATATTCTATGCGCTATAGCAGTTGCAAAACAATATTCGGTAAACAACGAGAAAATTAAACTCGTTTTAAAAACTTTTGTAGGCCTGGAGCATAGAAACGAATTCGTTATCAATATAAACGGTATTAATTTTATCAATGATTCAAAAGCAACGACTGTGAATTCCGTTAAAAAAGCAATTCAGAGCCAAAATAAACCTGTTATACTTTTGCTCGGCGGCAGGGATAAAGGACTTGATTTTTCAAAATTAAACAAAGATATAAATGAAAAAGTGAAGCACATTGTACTTTTCGGTGAGGCCATGAATAAAATTGCGTCCCAGCTTAACGTAAAGGTTGCAACGGATATAATTAGCGAATTTGAACTTGCGGTAAAAACTGCTTATTCAATCGCTGACTCAGGGGACGTTGTTTTACTTTCCCCGGGTTGTACTTCATGGGATGCTTTTTCAAGTTTTGAGCATAGGGGCAGAGTTTTTAAAGAAATAGTCAGAGGATTTAAATGAAAAAACGGCAACCCGATTACATACTTTTTTTTATAGTGATTTTATTAATGGGAATTGGGCTATCTATGATTTATTCTGCTTCGGCTGAAATCGCGTTAAAAAAATTCGGCAACGACAAGTTTTTCTTAAAACGGCAAATCTACGGAAGTCTAATTGCAATATTTTTGATAATATTTATTTCATACATAAACGTTAATGCTCTTCAGAAAATATCAACGCCGCTTTTAATTCTCGCTTTAATTATGTGCTTTGTGGTTTTTATTCCGGGAATGGGCGTAAAACTGCGTTCGGGTTCTAAGGTAAACCGCTGGCTTAATTTACGTTTTTTTATTTTTCAGCCATCTGAATTTGTTAAAATTGCAATTGTTATAAACCTCGCCGCAATTCTTCAGAAGAAAAAAGATAAAATTAAAAATTTTTTCACGGGCTTTGCATGGCCGTTATTGATAGTTATATTATTCTTTTTTTTAATTATGTTGCAGCCGGATTTTACAACTGCTGTTTTTATCGTGTTGGTTTCAACCGTGATGTTTTACATTGCCGGTGTTTCCGTTAAACACCTTGCAATGTTAGCGTTAATGGGATTTCCCATAATTCTTACTCTAGTAGCCATTTCCGGTTACCGCTTAAAACGCATCTGGGCATTTTTAGCGGGAAGTACAGAAACACGAGATGCAGGGTTTCAAATAGCGCAGTCCTTAAAAGCTTTTAACAGAGGCGGAATGTTCGGAGCAGGAATAGGAAAAGGTTATAAAACGTATCCCGAACCTTTTACGGATTTTATCTATTCTGTTTTTGGAGAAGAGCTTGGTTTTTTTGGAGCATTTTTGATTTTAATTTTATTTGCAATTTTTGCATATAGAGGTATTCGCATTGCTTTAAATTGTAATGACCGTTTTTTAACTCTCCTGGCTTTCGGGCTTACTTTTGTAGTTGTTTCGCAAGCATTGTTAAATATTACTGTTGCAATAGGTCTATTGCCAACAACGGGAATAACGCTTCCGTTTCTAAGTTATGGCCGTTCATCTTTGATTATTAGTGCAATTATGGCAGGAATTTTACTAAATATTTCCAGAAAATCAGACCATGAACAATCGGAGGCAGGATGAAGGTAATAATTGCCGGCGGCGGAACATACGGCCACATTGCTCCGGGTTTAGCAGTTTTCAGAGAGTTTGAAAAGCGTGGCGATGAGGTGATATATATTTGTAGTCCAAGGGATACAAAGTATGAAACTATTAAAAAATTAGGCGATAAAGTCAAGGTAATACCCGTTACGCCGTTTAAACGGTATGATTTACCGGCAAAATTAACCTTCGGATTCAATTTTATCAGAGGTATTTTAAAAAGCAGAAAGATCATAAGGAAATTTAAACCTGATGTTTTTGTAGGAGTAGGCGGATACGTTTCAGGTGCGCCGTTAATGGTTTTGCGAAAAAATAAAAAAATTAAAAAAGTAATTCTTGAGCAAAACACTTTACCCGGTGCTGTGAACAGGTATTTTTCCCGTTATGTTGATTTGAATATTTTAACTTTTGAAAAAAGCAAGAAATGGATTAAAGGAAAAAGCGTTGTTTTAGGAAATCCGGTTTTACTTGAAAACACAAAGGAAAACGAAAAAAAAGCAAAAGATACTTTTAACTTAAAAAACCGTGCTTTTGTATTATCAATAATCGGCGGCAGTGCGGGCGCAAAAATTATTAACGATACCATGTTAGGTGTAGTTGATAGGTTAAATAACATAAACTTTATATGGAGTACGGGGGAAAAACAATATGAAGAGATTAAAAATAAAGTAGGGTCAAAAAATAACGTAAAAGTTTATCCCTTTATAAATAATATGAGCGAATTATACTCTGTTACTAAACTCGTTGTCGCTCGGGCAGGCGCAACGTCTATTTCCGAATTATGTTTTATGGGCGTACCTGCTGTATTAATACCGTATAAATGGTCGAGTGAAAACCATCAGGTTCACAATGCACAATTTATAGTAGACGGCGGTGGTGGTGTAATGATTCAAGAAGATGATTTAAGCTCGGATAAATTATTTGAAACTATTAAAGATTATGTTGAAAATCCTGAAAAATTAAAAGCGCAGAGTGAAAATATAAAGGGTCTATTTGACGTTGATGTTAAAAAGGTAATTGTTGATAAGATAAAGGAAATTGTATGACACTTGAAGAGCTGAAAAAAATAAAAATTGCTGTTTTAATGGGCGGTTGGTCAGGTGAGAGGGAAATCTCAATAAGAAGCGGAAAGAACGTAGAAAATAGTTTAAAAAAAGCAGGGTGTAATGTAATTTCAATAGATGTCGATAAAAATATTGTAGAAAACTTAAAAAAGGAGAAAATTGGCGCGGCTTTTGTTGCAATGCACGGTCCTTTCGGTGAAGACGGTGGTATTCAATCTGTACTGGAAATGCTTAAGATTCCTTACACCGGAAGCGGAATTTTGGCTTCTGCTATGGGAATGAATAAATTGATGTGCAAACGCATAGTAAGCTTTATAGGCGTAAAAACGTCATCCTTTTTGGAGGTATTTGATTACAATATGCAAAGACCGGAAATATTAAAAACCATGGGGCTTCCCGTTGTTGTTAAACCCGTTAATGAGGGGTCAAGTATAGGCGTTCAAATAATTAAAAACGAAAGTGAACTTGATGAATATTTTACCGGGGCTGCATTTAAGTTTGATAAGGTATTTGTTGAAAAATATCTTCGGGGAAAAGAAATAACTATTGGAGTTTTAACTTCGCGTTTTGAAGAAACAGTTCTTCCGATTCTTGAATTAAGGCCTAAAAAGGAGTTTTATGATTTTGATGCAAAGTATACTAAAGGTTTAACCGAATTTATTTTACCGGCAAAGCTTGATGAAAATACAACGAAAGAGATACAGCAAACAGCTTTAAAAGTACATAAAACTTTAGGTTGCAAGGGGGTAACTAGAAGCGATTTTATAATAACGGAAAACGGAGAAGCGAATTTTCTTGAAATAAATACAAGCCCTGGCATGACGGATACATCGGATGTACCCGCAGAGGCAGGAGCAATGGGAATAGATATGCAGGATTTAATGATTAGGATATTAAAATCTGCATTTTAAGGTGAAAACATGGAAATGAATAGTGAAAAAAAATATATATACCTTATAACAGGCGCAATAATTATTGTTTTTTTATTTTTTTACGGTAAAAAAGTTTTATCGTTTTTGCCCTATTTTAAAATTAAAAATATTGAAATTGAAGGTAATAAAGTAATAACGAAAAAAGACGTATTGAAAATATTAAAAATAAGCTCGGATGATAGTATTTTCTTTTTCAATAGCAAAAGTGCTGAGAAAAAATTTATAAAAACGGGAATAGTAAAAAGCGTAAAAATTTTTACAATATATCCGAATACGTTGAAAATTTTGTTACGCGAACGTTATCCTATTGCCGTTGCAAAAGTAATCAGGAACTCAAAAGCAAAGTATTATTTAATAGATAGTGAAGCGGGAATAATAAAACAATGCACAAGCAAGTATTCCGGACTTCCCGTTATTGTTATGGATTATTCGAGGGTAAAGGATTTACAAAGGTTTAAGAAAAACGTAAAGAATACGTTATATTCCTTGAGTGTTCTTTATTTTAATAATAAAGAGTATTTCAAAAGGATTAAAGTTATAAAAATAGAGCCGGATAATGATAAACTCATTATCCGTTTAGATAAAATGGATATTAGATTTTTAGTTAAAGATTTTTTGAAAGTCAGGGATTTTCTCGAAATAAATTATCTATTAAACATTGATAGAATTACAACTAGAAATTTCAGTAAAATTGATTTGAGATTTGACGATATTATCGCAAAATGAGGGGTAAGTATATGTATGATGATATTTTTGTAGGTTTAGATATAGGCACAACGAAAGTAACCGCGGTAGTTACTCAATTAGACGGTAATGATGAACTCGTTGTCATCGGAGTAGGCCAGTCCCAGTGCTACGGTTTAAAAAAAGGCAGCATCGAGAACATAGAAACAACGGGAGAAGCTGTTTTACAGGCAATAAATGAAGCCGAACTTCAGGCCGGCGTTGATGTTAAAGAAGTTTTCGCAAGCATTTCAGGCGACCATATAAAGAGTTTTAATAAAGAAGGCGATATTGCCGTTACATCTAGGCGCGATAGGGAAATTACAGAGCAAGACGAACAACGAGTAATTGAACACGCTCAAAAAATAAATATTCAGTCTGACAGGGATATAATTCACGTTTTCCCCCAGGAATTTATCGTAGATGATCAGGGCGGTATTAAAAGTCCCGTTGGCATGAGCGGTGTAAGATTAAAAGTAAAAGTTCACATTTCCACGGGTTCATCAAGCGCGATAACGAATATAATTAAAAGTGTAAACCGTGTAGGTTATTATATTAAGGATATTGTTTTAAGCGCTTATGCTTCTTCCGAAGCGGTGTTAAGCCGTGATGAAAAGGAAATCGGCGTATTAGTGGTTGATATAGGTGGCGGCACAAGCGATGTTGCATTATATATTGAAGGCGCAATGCATGATTCCTTTGTTATTCCGTTGGGCGGGCTAAACGTTACCAAAGACATTTCATACGGTTTTAAAACTCCAGACGCAGCAGCAGAAATGATTAAGCTTAACTATGGCTGTGCTTCAAGCCAGGTAGTAAACCCGAGTGAATTAATAGAAGTTCCGGGAGTTGGTGGCAGGACAGCGCGTAAAATGGAAAAAATGATATTAACGAGTATAATCGAACCGAGGATAGAAGAAATATTCCGTTTGATTTATAAAGAATTGTATAATAAGAATATGTTAAGGCATTTAAGTGCAGGGATAGTATTAGCCGGTGGCTCGGCAATGATGCCCGGCATAATAGATATTGCAGAAAATGTGTTCAGTTTGCCGGCGAGGATTGGCCATCCCCGCGGATTGAGCAAAAGCGGGCTTACAGATGCTGTTGCCCGCCCGGATTGCACTACTGCGGTAGGACTTGCGCAATACGGAATGAAACATTACGGTGAATTAATGTTTGAAAAATCCGGGGAACGCAAAGTAACTCCCGGACTTCAAATGAATAGCATAAAATCTAAAATCGGAGAATTTTTTAAAGATTTTTTCGGTTAATCTTATTAAGTTTAAATGAGAGTATAATTTCTCTGGGAGGGGATAAATAATGAATATTGAAATTTTAAACGAGGAAACTTGGCCGACTAAGATAAAAGTTATCGGAATCGGCGGCGGCGGTTGCAATGCAGTTGATTGTATGATAAATCAAGGCGTTCAGAATATTGATTTTATAGTCGCGAATACAGACGCGCAAGTCTTATTAAAATCTAAAGCACATCATAAAATCCAATTAGGACAGCACATTACACGTGGGCTAGGTGCAGGCGCTGACCCCGATATCGGGGAAAAAGCCGCTATTGAAGACAGAGAACTTTTAGAAAACGTTTTAAAAGGCGCGGATATGATTTTTCTCACTGCGGGAATGGGCGGCGGAACAGGTACAGGCGCTTCACCCGTTATTGCAGAAATTGCTCGCGGATTGGGCGCTGTTACTGTCGGTGTTGTTACAAAACCTTTTAAATTTGAAGGCAAAAGCAGAATGGATAAAGCAGAGGGGGGTATTGCTAACCTCGTTGATAACGTTGATACATTAATTACAATTCCAAACGAAAATCTTTTAAATTACGTTCAGAAAAATACAAGTTTAGTAGATGCGTTTAGAATTGCAGATGATGTATTGCGTCAGGCAGTACAGGGTATTTCCGATATAATCACCATACCCGGGTTAATTAACGTTGACTTTGCAGATGTAAAGGCAATTATGCGGGATGCAGGCAACGCAATTATGGGTATGGGACTTGGCAACGGGGAAAATAAAGCAATAGAAGCAGCAACTGAAGCTATTTCAAATCCGCTTTTGGATATTTCATCTATGGAAGGTTCGACAGGCGTTCTCGTTAACGTAACTGGCGGAAATGATTTAACGTTACAGGATTATAATGAAATAGTAAGTTTAGTTACTAGCCAGTGTGCCTCTGATGCGAATATTATAGCAGGTACTGTTGCCGACTCTTCTATGACAGACGAATTGCGCGTTACTGTAATAGCAACGGGATTTAAACAGAAGAAGAACATAAAACCAATGGTTCAAGACAAAAACAACGTTGTTTCATCATCAATGTTTAAAAATGCATCCAATTCTGCTGCTGAAAACGTAAGAAAATTTAAAGTTACCGGAACGGCTTCGCATTCGATTAACGAAAAAAAGAAAGAAGTTCAGCTAATTGATAGTCTTGATTTTGATTCAGGCGGAATTAAGAAAATAGTACACGGAAATCCTGAAATTAATAATGGTGGCGAGAGCGAATTGCCAATATTAAATCAAAATGATAAGGGATATGACCAATATAATCTGGAAATCCCCACATTTTTAAGAAATAGAAAAGATTAATTTTCTACCCCTTTTGAATCTCTGACAAGATTTGTATAACTAGGCCTCCCGTGATAGGGGGGCTTATATCAAAATTTATTAAGTGTTGCAATACCCTTTAACAATTAATCAAAAATATATTTAACCTCGTAGGGGACGCATATACGTTTTATACCACAGTACTTTTATTCTTAGTAAAAATATTTTTCGTAAGGAACGCATATCAGCATTCACTACCGACTTCTATCTTTACAATTTTTTCATGATATATTTTATAGTTTGAAGCAAAATCATATTATTCTTCGGTTAAAAATCAATAAGAGCTTTTAGTGTAAAGTATAAGGAATACGTTGCTTTTCCTTGGCCGGTATTTGTGTTTGTAAAAAGATTAAAAATTAAGTCACTTTTTATTGTCGAATAGAAATAATAATTAAAATCAAGAGAAACGAATATATTGTCAGAAAATATAAAGTTTATTTTTAAACCCGGCGCAATATAATATGCGCTATAAAAGATAAATTTAAAATTCGTATAATAATACGTTACCTTGCTGTTATAAACGAACGTTACTTTTAAATCCACGCTGAAAACAGAGTTTGCAATAAAGTGTAAACCGGTTTCGCTGAATAATACCCAGTAATATTTATCACTCTCGCTTTCAAATTCAAGTTTTTCAGACTCATTGTGTCCCCCATAACCGCGCATTTGACCGGCGAACTGTATACCAAGAGTGAAAATATTATTTAAATAAAAAACAACGCGTTTTAAAGGAAAATCCATTAAAAAACCTAATCGAAAACTATTTGCCCCTGAAAAAATATATATCTGGTAAATATTTCCTGCAAAAAATTCGTTGGTTCTGGATGGCTGGACACTAAAAAAAACGGCAAAGTTCATGTCTGTTTTTTTGGATGTAATCGCCTTCCACTTTAAATATAATTCAGGGTTAAAAAACGTTGTATTGTATTTTTCCCCTGCGTTTGGCACCGGCTTTTTATTATCATCGTGAGCAAAAACAATTCCGAAAATAACGCCTATTTCAAAAGCGTCCAAAGCACCAAAACCAATATTAATAAAAGCGCAATAATTGTTAAAAAAATTTGTTTCAGCATTTATGTTATTAGAATTTTTTGATTCCCTATGGTCTTGAGCTAATGTAAAATCAATATTGAAAACGTTTTTATTTAAAACACTTGATTTCAAAAATACCGGGCTTAAATCTTTATAGGTTTTTTTTGTTTTATTTTTGTTTATATTGGTTTCTTGCGAATACAAAACAAAAGATTTAATAATTATCAGTAAAAAACTTATGAAAAAAACGAATAAACCAAACTTTGCACTTTTCATGCAGTCTCCTAAACCCTTATATAATAATATTACGGCATTTATTTTAAATAAAGCTAAATTTTTTGATTAATATATTTTTATTGTTATCTTTTTATTATGAAAAAGATTACAATGATGCCTATCGGAATAATTAAAACGCGTTTTGAAACAAAAGCAAATATCCCCATACAACCAACGTCTGGCATAGGTGAGCAGGGTAATATTGAAATATTTGATGAATATTTACCCGCACTTGAAGGGCTTGATTCTTTTTCTCATATAATATTGCTTTATTATTTTCACAAAGCAGATAATTTGAAATTAAAAGCAAGACCTTTTATGGACGAAACAGAACGGGGAATATTCTCTATTCGCGCGCCTATAAGACCAAATAAAATCGGAATGTCAATTGTGCGGTTAATTAAAATTGAAAAAAATGTTTTGCTAGTTGAAGATATAGACATTTTGAATAATACGCCATTATTGGATATAAAACCCTATGTGCCTGAGTTTGACATTAAAGCTGATGCAAATTCAGGCTGGATAAGTAAATCACAAAATGAGATTAACGCGTTTAAATCAGATGACAGGTTCGGCAAATGAAATAAAAATTTGCAGAAATGCTGTTCACCAAAATATTAATCTTGAAATAGCTTTCCGATTTAATTATAATTAAGCATTAACAGAAAAATATATTTATATAATTTTTAATGGAGCATAAAATGCCTGATTTAAGTGTAAATTACCTTGGTTATAAATTAAAAAATCCTATCGTTATTTCAAGTTCCGGTTTAACTAGTACTGTTGAAAGTATTATAGAATGCGTTAATGCGGGCGCTGGCGCAGTAGTTGTAAAATCAATTTTTGAAGAGCAAATAATGCGCGAAACAAAAGAACTTGAAAGCCAATATCAGTCGAATTATCACACCGAAGCCGCCGAATATATAAACCGTATGAGTTTCGAACATAGTTTAAATGAGTATTTACAGTTAATTAAAGACGCAAAACAAAAAGCCGGTGTTCCTATAATCGGAAGCATAAATGCCGCAAAATTTGCCGGATGGACAAAATTCGCAAAACGCATTGCTGATGCCGGAGCAGACGCTGTTGAATTAAATATTTTTATAGTACCGGATAGCACGGATATTACAGCGCAGGATATTGAAAAAACTTATATTGATATTGTTAAGGATGTTAAAAAAGAAGTGAATATTCCCGTTGCCGTAAAAATTGGGCCGTTTTTTACTAACACTGGGAATATTGTGAAAAAGCTTTCAAGTGCTGGCGTTGATTCCGTAGTCCTGTTTAACCGTTTTCAAACCGTTAGCGTTAACGAAGAGGATTTAAAAGACACGCGTTTAAAAGAGGGCCGGTGGCTTAGTTTACCGGAAGATAGGGATTTACCAAAAAGATGGATTGCCTCTTTATACGGGGATGTTAAATGCGATTTATCCGCAACTTCGGGCATAAGAAACGGAAATGATATTATAGAGTTGATTCAATCAGGCGCATCAATTGTACAGGTTGCTTCTGTATTGTATTTAAACGGAATTGACTATATTGGAAAATTAAAATCCGAAATTAATAATCGCGTTGAAGAATTAGGGCACAGCGCTATAGCTGAACTTAAAGGCATCAACAGTTATGCACTCAACCGGGAAATTGTAAAATCAGATAGGTTACAGTATTTTCGCGCTATTTCCGCTTTAAATACACTGCGGCATAAAGGGCAATAGTTTATTTCAACGGGCATTTATTTCCGTTTTTGTCTACCGAGACAAAAATAACATGGGTTGAAAAAACTTTTCTTTCGTCTGAGGATTCAGGTGGCATAGCATAAACTTCAACCGTGTATTTAACTGAAGTTTTGCTTTTTTTCATAAAATTAATATCAAAGCGCAAAATAGAGCCGGGACCTGCCTGTGTGGTGAACTCAATATTATCCATTGCACGGGTAACGAGAATATCGTTCGGGAATTCCCTCGAGGCAACTATCCAGCAAAATTCGTCAACCCATGAAAGCATTTGTCCGCCGAACAAATATCCGTAATGATTTAAATGGCCTTGCCTTATTACAGTAAAATTTTCCATAAAACCGTCCCTTCAGTTTTGTATTCCGCTTTTTTTCTTCTCAAGCTGCCTTGCTGCTGTGTACCAGTAAAGCGCCTTGTGTCTGTATTTATTTCCCAAACTTTCGTAAACTTTTGAAACCAAATAAAGCCCGTTTACGCTTTTTCGTATAGCCGCGCCAGCGCCAGCCCTTTCAAGCCATTTACTCGCGCTTTTGTAGCGTTCAAGCTTGATAAATGCCCTTGCAATTCTGACCGTAAAATACCAGTCCGAATTTCGCATCGCACGTACACCTGCTTGATATAAATATAAAGCCCCTTCGTCCTTGTCAACGAGATAAGCAAGGCGTAAACCGCAAGCGTACAAAATCATATAGTTGTTTTTAATCAAAGCAATGCGTCCTGATTGACGGTAGTATTTAATTGCTTTTTTACGTTCTCTTAAATCAAGGAAAAAATCTGAAATCATTAAAAGCGCTTTTGCATAACGCGTTTGATATGCAGTTTGGGCAATTCGTTCTAAACGCGCTGTTTTTTGTTCTTCAAGCATATTTTTGCTATTAATAACGCGCCGAATTTCATCCTGAATATCAACTGAAGCTGTAAAAGCTAATGAGATAATAAGTATAAAATGTGGTATTAAAATTTTTTTCACTTCAAATCGAACTTTTCTATTCTATTTCTTAATGTATTTCGGCTTATTCCCAAAAGTTTTGAAGCTTTAACTTGATTATTATTCGTTTTTTTTAAAGCTTTTTCAATTAAAAGTTTCTCTATAATTGGAAAAGCACCGTATTTTTCATTTTCCGGCAATTCAATAATTTCTTCAAATAAATTATCAATGAATCCCTTAATGCTATCCGCAAAAGTCTTTTCAGAAGATTGACGGGATAAAAATGTTATTTCTTTTTCTGTTATAATATCAGCAGGGGATACAACAACAGCACGGTTAATAATATTTTGAAGCTCCCTCACGTTACCTTGATATTTATAATTTATGAGACGTTCAAGAGCTCCATCACTAATTCCGCTAACGTTTTTATTATATTTTTTTGAAAATCTATTTATGAAATAGTTTATTAAAATTGGAATATCTTCGGTGCGCTCCCTAAGTGGAGGAAGGTGTATATTTACAACATCAAGGCGGTAAAATAAATCTTCACGGAAATTTCCCGCATCAACTTCCTTTTTTAAATCTTTGTTCGTTGCTGCAATTATTCGAACGTTACTTTTTATAATTTCCCGACCTCCTACTCGTTCAAATTCCCCGAATTGCAAAACGCGTAAAAGTTTTGCCTGTAAAGGAAAACTCATATCCCCGATTTCATCAAGAAAAAGCGTTCCATGATGAGTTTTTTCAAATTTTCCGATATGCGTTTCTATGGCGCCGGTGAACGCGCCTTTTTCATGACCGAATAATTCGGATTCAAGTAGATTTTCAGGAATAGCCGCGCAATTAACAACGCTAAAAATCTTATTTTGTCTTTGGGAGTGAAAATATATTGCCCGTGCAACGAGTTCTTTACCTGTGCCGGATTCCCCCGTTATTAATACGGTTACTTCTTTGTTTGCAACCTGCCCGATAATTTTATAAATTTCCTGCATTTGCGATGATACGCCGATAATAACGTCTTTTTCCGGTGAAACATCTTTTACGCCTGTTGAAACTTCCACGAAATTGCGCATATTTTTACTTTCACGGATTGCGCCTAATATTAGGTTTTTTAACTTCTCGTTATCAAACGGCTTTAAAATGTAATCATAAGCGCCGTATTTCATGGCTTCAATTGCGCTGTCAGTAGTTCCGTGAGCAGTCATAACGATAAACGGTGTTTTTGGGTTAGAAGATTTTGCTTTTTCTAGCAGGGTTAAACCATCGATGCGGGGCATTTTTATATCGGTAATTACAATGTCCCATTCACTATTTGAAATTTTTTCAAGGCCTTCAGCGCCATCGTAGCATGAAAAAAAATCGATGTTTTCATTTGCAAACAGGCGGCGGAACGAATAATGCATATTTTTCTCATCATCGATGAGAAGGATTTTTGCGTTTTCTTCAGACATAAAACTTCCTTAAAGTTTATTGCCTCGCCCTTAGAAATATTAAATTAACTTGCGTAAAAAAACAACCGAATTATTATTTATTTGATATAAACAAAAAGAATATGCGTTTTTTTAAGAGCGAAATAATGAATAAAATAAATTTATATTGTAAAAAACATAATAAAATAAAATAACGTAGATGTAATAATTAAAGAGTCAAGAATATCTAATATTCCACCGTGTCCCGGAATAATTTTTAGCGAATCTTTTACTTTTGCGCTTCTTTTAAAAACGCTTTCTATCATATCGCCTAGAAAAGTAAAAATTATTATTAATATGGTTACGGGAATAAAATATTTAAGTTTAAAAACCGTAATGGTTAATTGACTTTTTAATATATAACGTATTAAAAAAGCATAACCTACTGATAGTAATAAACCGCCTATGAAACCTTCTAAAGTTTTATTAGGACTTACCGGTAAATTAAGTTTGTGTTTGCCTAAATATTTACCGCTGAAATAAGCAAAAGAGTCGCAAAGCCAGGTTAATGAAACTAAATAAAAGAATATATAGGGCCCGTTAGGGGAAATCATTTTTATTTTATAACTAAATGTAAAAAGCACTCCGAGATAAACAAAAATCAAAAGCGAACCCGCTATAGTTTCAAGACTTTTACTGAAATCTTTTTTAAATATTTCGATAATTCCTAAAATGAGAAATAAAATTATTAAAAGCCATAATTTTATATTTATGGTTTCAAGAGGGTAAAAATTAAGTATGTACTCGCCTGCCCATGCCGCAATAACGAAAAAAATTAATAGAAAAAGATTAAGTCGGATATTTTTGTTCTGAAAAATTCTATAAAATTCGTAAACGCCGATTGAGCTAGCTATGGACAGTAAAATTATATAAAAAATTCCGCTAAAGGATGTATTAAAAACACTGAATATCACTAAAGGCAATAATAATAATGCCATCAACAACCGTTTTAATGTTTCCATTTTTTATCCTCCAAAACGCCTATCCCGTTGCTGGTAATCAAAAATAGCGCAGGCAAGGTGTTTTGGCCCGAAATCAGGCCATAAAATATCAGTAAAATATAATTCGGAATATGCGCTTTGCCAGAGTAAAAAGTTTGATAATCTTCTTTCCCCGGAAGTGCGTATTATTAAATCCGGATCAGGTAAATCAGGATTAAATAGATAATTTTTAAAATAATTTGCATCAAGGTCATCGGGATTCAATTTTCCCTGTTCAAAATCTTGAATTACTTTTTTAATACCGCAGATAATTTCCTGCCGTCCGCCGTAATTAAAAGCAAGATTTATTATCCCTTGTTTAAAATTTTTTGTTTGTTCCTGCATTTTATCAAGAATATTTAAAGTATTATTAGATAAGCCATGTTTAAGTCCTGAATGCAATACTTTAACTTCCTTGTTAACTATTTCTTTAAATTCATTTTTATAAAATAAAGAAAAAAGACGCATTAAAAAATTAACTTCGGTTTTTGTACGTTCCCAGTTTTCTGTAGAAAAAGAATATAAAGATATTATTTCAAGATGCAATATATCATAAGCAAAATTTAAAGTTTCCTGTAATGCTTTAACGCCTTGTTTATGACCGTCAAGTTTGTTTTTTTCGTTAATTTTCGCCCAGCGCCGATTGCCGTCCATTATTATTCCGATATGGCGCGGTAGTTTATTTTCGTCTATTTCGTAACCGTGAACAAACACTAAACTTCCATTAATTCTTTTTCTTTTTCTTGAACCATCTCATCAATTTTATCAGTATATTTATCAGTTAACTTTTGAATATCATCATGTGCACGTTTTTCATCGTCTTCTGTAATATCACCGTCTTTTTGAAGTTGTTTTAATTCATCATTTGCTTCCCGACGTATATTACGGATAGCAATTTTTACTTCTTCAGCTTTACTTTTAATAAACTTAACGTATTCTTTACGCCGCTCCTCTGTTAAAGGTGGAATGGGAATACGAATTAGTTTGCCGTCGTTTTGCGGGTTTAAGCCTAGCGAGGAGGACATTATTTCTTTTTCGATTGCTTGTATAATGCTTTTATCCCACGGCTCAATAACGATGGTTTTCGGGTCAGGCGTGCTCAAATTTGCAAGCTGGTTTAAAGGCATTTGTCCGGAACCATACGGGTCAGGTTTAATTGTATCAAGTATGGCAATATTTGCCCGGCCTGTTCGTATGCCTTTGTACTCTTCTGATAAGTAATCAATTGAATGCTTCATTTTTTCATCAGTTTCTTTTTTTACTTCTTTAATCATTTTGTGTACCCCTTACTAAAGTTCCTATTTTTTGTCCTGTAACAACGCGTTTAATATTGCCCTCTTCAAGTAAATTAAATACAAAAATTGGCAAATCGTTGTCCATACATAAACTTATAGCTGCAGTATCCATTATTTTAAGCCCTTTGTCAATAACTTCCATATAAGAAAGTTCTTTATATTTAACTGCATCTTTATTTCCTATAGGGTCTTTATCGTAAATTCCGTC
>CAYUYT010000054.1:0-19315 GCA_964449345.1 uncultured Spirochaetia bacterium
AAAAGCAATTACAATATACAATACTTTGATTTTAAAATCACTTTAGTATAATTGTTTAAAAAGTAGGTTATAGGGTTAGTTCGTTAAAACCTTCAAAGTATGCATTTAAAACCCTGCTATTTATATCCTCAAATTTCACAAGAGAATTTTCTTTTTCATGCCGCAGCTTAAACTCAACGCAACCATGTTCAAGGGATTTTTTACCAACTGTTATTCTAATAGGAACGCCTATCAAATCAGCATCCTTAAATTTAACACCTGCGCGTTCGTCCCTATCATCAATCAAAACATCAACAACAAACGGAGGGGCGCAATAACCAATAAGATCATTATAAATCTTTTCTGCGGTTTTGAAAGTTTCCTGTCCGGGTTTGCCCATGGGTATAATTATAACGTGATAAGGCGCTATACTCATCGGCCAGATTATTCCGTTTTCATCGTGCATTTGCTCAATAACACAAGCCATGGTCCTGCCTATTCCTATGCCGTAGCAACCCATAATAGGAACGCGTTCTTTTTGATTTTCATCAAGATAAGTAACGTTAAAAGCTTTTGTATATTTATCACCAAGTTTAAAAATATGCCCGACCTCAATACCCTTAAAACTTTCAAGAGCGAGTCCGCAAACAGGACAAGAATCGCCTGCTTTAACAAGGCGTAAATCAGTATATTCGGAAATCTTAAAATCACGTTCGGGGTTAATATTAATAACGTGATAATCTTTTTCGTTTGCGCCGGTTATTCCGTTTACAACGGATTTGACCGAATTATCCGCTATTATTTCTACATTATCAATATTAAGAGGTCCCGCAAAGCCGGTGGGAGCGCCTGTTACGTCAAAAACAGTCTTATTATCTGCAATTTCTATTTCATTTACCCCAAGAGCGTTGACAAGCTTAACTTCATTAACGTCCAAATCACCGCGAATCAAAACCATATAAGGCGTTTTTTTATCATCAACGTATATTAAAGTTTTAATAAAGTTTTTCGCCTCTGTTTTAAAAAACCCTTCTAATTGCTCAATGGTTTTTACACCCGGAGTGGAAACCTTTTCTGTTTCGTTTATTTTTTCTTGCTTTTTATGAGTTTTTTCCGTTGTTGTTGCTTTTTCAACATTTGCAACGTATGCGCACGCTTTACAGAGAACTATAGTTTCCTCTCCAATTTCCGCGGGCACCATAAACTCTTCACTACCCGCCCCACCCATTGCACCGGAGTCGGCAGCAACGCGAACGGTTTCCAGCCCGCATCTTTTAAAAATTTTTGTATATGCGCCGGACATATCTTTATACGTTTCATCTAAACTTTGATCATTCTCGTGAAAAGAATAAGCATCTTTCATTATGAATTCCCGCGCCCGCATAACACCAAAACGGGGACGGATTTCATCTCTAAATTTCGTACCGATTTGATATAAATTAAACGGTAAATCTTTATAACTTCTAAGTTCGTTTAAAACGATATGCGTAAAAACCTCTTCATGCGTTGGTCCTAAAATCAAACCTCGATTGCCTCTGTCATTTAGTTTCATCATCAAATCGCCCATTGCTTCGTATCTTCCAGATTCTTCCCATAATTCTTTTGGTATCAATATGGGCTGTAAAAACTCCTGGGCACCGGTTTTGTCCATCTCCCCGCGTACAATATCCATAATTTTATTTAACACTTTTAAACCCAAAGGTAAAAAAGAATAAAGCCCTGCGGATATTTTTCTAATTAATCCTGCACGCAACATCAATTTATGGCTTTCAACAGTTGCCTCTTTTGGTACTTCTTTTAGTGTAGGCATAAAAAGTTTGGATAAACGCATTTTTTGTCTCCTGCGATAGTTTTTGTTTATTACTTTTATATATTAATATGACTTTCTAATTAAAGTAATGAAAATTTTAATTCTTTGACAACTAACGGGTCAAAAGGTTGACGCAATTTCTAAAAACGCAGGTAGTATAAATTTAAAAATGTATGAAAAATCTGTTTTTAATTTTAAAACTTAAAATTGAATTTTAAAATGAAAAAAACCCCGAAAAATTCATTTTTAGAGATTATACTAATAATACTTTAAATTTTATGCAACCGACACTTTAAAGTGTCGGTTGAAAAGCAATTACAATATACAATACTTTGATTTTAAAATCACTTTAGTATACTTTGACGTTTTATGCCTACAATAAAAATATAGCTGAAATATAAAATGGCTCATTAAATTTATACAAGCATACCCAAAAGAGGTAATTCTGAATTGAAGATAAAGTCAATTAAGCAGGCGAAACTTATATTAATCCTAAGTTTACTTAAACATCATAGTCAATGTGTGTTCCTAACCCCATATCGTTATAAATCTGAATAACGGCTTCGGATAATTTTCGCATAAGAAAAATTGCCGGATGTTCGATTTTCTGCGGAACAGTTAAATTGCTTTTTGCTTTGTTTTGTGAAATATTTAGGTTAGAATTGCTCGAAGCATTCTGTTCAACGATTTCAGCGTTGTTTAATGCGTTTACTGGGTTACTCATACTCATCTCCTTAAAAAAAGAGTATGTCCCTCCATTATATATCTTCGGAAGAAAAGCGTTAATACTTTAATATTTTTTTAAAAAAAACAAATAAATAATGAAATTTCCGGCATCTTGATAAACCATAAATAATTTTACTCTATTTTTGATTAATTTGTTTCAATCTAATTTTCGCTGTTTAAAAATACTGTCATATATTTTTGACAGTAAGCAAAAAAAAGAGAAAAAGTTCAGCGGGAAGATTAAGCGTAGACCCTCCCCTAAAATCATAACGCAAATATTAGCCCGTTTGCTTTATTATGAAAATATTATTCTAGAATCGGGCGGAATCATTTGCCATGCTTGACCGGAGCAAGGCATTCAAAAAATATGAAATATAAAAAAACCGCGTTATAACATTCTGCGAATAATATCGTCTTTTTCTTCTCGTTGTTTATATAAATCTAATTTCCCTTCAATATTTATTGTCTATTACTTTATGAAACCCGAATTTTTACAACACTAAAACATTTTTTTTAAAGTAATTTTTTTTTATTTGACATAAACATCAAAACAACGTAAATTTGGCTAAATATAAAGCCATTTGGTGTATTATAACTCTAGGAGGATTTCATGTCTTCAACTTTTGATAAAGTAAAAGAAATTATTGTTGACCAGCTCGGGGTAGATGAAGGGGATGTTACATTAGACAAATCATTTATTGACGATCTCGGAGCTGATTCGCTTGACACTGTAGAACTAGTTATGGCTTTCGAAGAAGAATTCGGTATTGAAATACCAGATGAAGAAGCAGAAAAAATTAAAACTGTTCAAGATGCAGTAAATTACATCGAAGAAAACGTTGGATAATTAACGTCATTATCAATTAAATTACCCTGCTGTAAATCGGCAGGGTTTTTTATTTTGCGACTCTGTATAAAATATGCGTTTAGAAAGTTTACATTTACCAATGCTTCATTTTTCGTTATTATTTTACTAATTAAAACTATACGGTGTTATAAATTGTATGACGAAAAATATTAACCTAATTTTAACCGCCCTGTTTTTTGTAATTTCAGCAGAATTATTTACCGCACAATTCAGTTATTCAAAGTATGAAATAAAAAAATTCGTTAACAACGGACAAAAGAAAAAAGCAGAGAACGCCTTAAAAATATTATTAAAGCAAAAACCAACGAGAAAAAATTATATTTTCGCAGGGAAAATTTACGTTCAACTGGGCAAAAGTAACGAGGCAAAAAAATTCTGGTATAAGGGCGTGAAAAATATCCGTTATGAATACGCCGTATTGGAAAACATTTTTTATAAATATAGTTTATACGAAGAGCTTGAAGAGTTATACAAGAAAGTCTTAGATAAAAACCCTGCAAATATTTATTTAGGCAGGAAATTATTGCGTGTTTACTTATCTCTAAATAAAGTCCATAATTTTTTTTCCTTGCTTGAAAAAATGATAAAAGTTAACAAAAGTTTTAATTACGTTTTTCTTTTCGATACTGTAAAAATGGCAAAAGAGCATCCGGAAAAATCAGCGGGCTATATAAAACGAATAACAAATAAATACGAATTGGGAAGCTATAAAACCGCTTTATATAAAGTTTTGGGGGAAATATATTTTAATTTAAAGCAATATGAAAAATACCTTTCTTTAAGTTTGGATTTAATTCAAAAAAACATTTACGGCAATCGACAGGCAATAAAAATTTTTCGTAAAATTTTTTATCTGCCGGATTCAGTTGAAATAATTAATTTTGCAGAAAAAGTCATATCAAAGTTCAATTATAATGCAGATATTAAGATTAGACTTGCCGAATATTTATTCAAACAACGTAAATATAAAAAAAGCGTTATACTGCTTAAAAAAGCTAAAAAATTATTAAAACCATATCATAGAGAAAAAGTATATTTATTATTAACGCATATTTTTATTAAAACGGGAAACAGCAGTAAAGCTTATGAGTATGCAAAATTATTGCCGGATAATGATATGAAATATTTTTTGCTCGGGATTATAAATTTAGCCAAATCAGATTTTAAAAACGCCCGAAAAAATTTTGATGGAACGGAATTAAAACGAAAAAATTATTACCTTGCGCATATTTATTTTTTTAATAATAAAATTGAAAAAGGACTTAAATTATTGAATGAATGGATTTCATATTCTTTTCATTCTTACAACGTTTTACCCGGATTCAAGGCAATTGCTGCAATAAATATTTCAGGACAAAATCCTGATGTAAAAAAACTTTACATTTCCTTTATGAAACATTATCTTACAAATAACGAAAACGAACTTTATAATAATATTGATAAATACAGTAGTGCAGGAGAATTATATCCCTTTTTACTGGTAAAATTGGCTTATAAATTTTTACATGGGAATGCTTATGAAAAGTGTTTACATCTTTTAGGCAAAGCGCATAAGTATAACAATTTTTACGGTGAAAAAGCGCGCTTTTTAACGGGAAAAATTTTAATAAAAACAGGAAATAAAGAACGGGGAAATAAAGTTCTTTATAAACTAATTTCAGATTTCCCCGATACTGTATTTAAAGATGAAATTACAAAATTATTAGTTAATAAAAAATAAACAGGAGAAAACTGTGAAGAAAATATCAATCACATTGACAATTTTAATGATATTTTCAATTATGCTTTTTGCGGATATAGGAAAAGGTATCGAATATTTTACCAAAGGTAACCTTAATAAAGCAATCACGGAATTGCTTCCCCACGCAAAAAATGGCACAAAAGACAAACGCGTTTATTACGCTTTGTTCAATATTTATTACCGGCGCAGGCAGTTAAACGAAGCTATTAAATGGGGAGTAGAATTTTTAAAATACGGCGCTGATTATCAGTTAACGCATAACCTTACTCTGGCTTTCTATCAGTTAAAAAAATACAAAAAAGTAATTCGCCTCTCTCAATATGCAAACGCAAAATTTGGAGACAAACATGAATTTTATAACCTAATGGGTATGGCTTATTATTATAAAGAGCAATATCAATTAGCTGAAGTTGCTATCAGAATGGCGAACACGCTTGCCCCTAACAGTTATTTATACCGTTATAACTATGGCAGGGTTTTGTATAAACGCGGACAATTACAGAGTGCTTTAAAACAATTAACGCGCAGTATTCAATTAAATCCGAATTATCCGAATTCAATACAGGTATTAAAAAAAGTTAAAAAAAAACTCTCGAACGTAAATCACAGGCAATAACCGAATAATGAAGGCAAGCTTCAAAACAATCGGTTGCCGCTTAAATCAATTTGAAACCGATTCTTTAATAACGCAGTTTAAAAACGCCGGTATAGAAATTACGGACTTTAAATCTCCCGCAAATGTTTGCGTTATTAATACATGCACAGTAACAAACAAAAGCGATTACAAATCAAGAAATGCTATAAGAAAAGCTATAAAAATAAGCCCGGACGCTTTAATCGTGGTTACAGGGTGCTATGCCCAAACTAACTCTGATATAATTAAATCAATACACGGAGTTGATTATGTAATTGATAACGAAAGAAAATACGCTATACTTGAAATTGTTTTAAAAAATATGAAATCGGCGGATATTTCTTTACTCAAGGGCAACGTATTTGCTTTCCCGGCTCCTATTAAAGGTATTCATACTAGAGCTTATCTAAAAATTCAAGACGGATGCGATAATTATTGTTCTTACTGCAAAGTGGCTTATGCACGGGGAAAAGAAAAAAGCAGAGATTTGCAAAGCATCATCTCTGAATTTAAAACCATTGTTAAATCCGGTATTAAAGAAATTGTTTTAACCGGAGTAAATACCGGAAACCACGAAGCCAGTATTGAAAACGTAATCAACGCGTTAATGAAAATTAGCGGCGATTTCAGAATACACATTTCTTCAATAGAATTCGCACACGTTACTGATGCTTTTCTTGAATTGTTTAAAATGCCTAAAATTTGTTACCATTTGCATATACCGTTGCAAAGCGGCTCTGATAAAATATTAAAAATAATGAACCGAAATTATACAAAAAAACAGTATTTAAATTTAATCGAAAAAACGCTAAAAATGCTTCCGCACATCAACCTAACCACAGACGTTATTGTGGGTTTTCCCAACGAAACATGGGAAGATTTTGAAGATACTCTTGAAGTTATAAAAAAAGCGCGTTTTTCACATATACACACTTTTAGATATTCCCCGCGCAAAGGCACAAAAGCGTATTCCTTAAATTGTCAGGGAAACAAAAAAGAGTCAAAACGTAAAAGCGAAATGATTCATGAAATTTCAGCACAGCAATCCACAAAATATAAAAACGCATTGATAGGCAAACCTTTGCGGGTATTAACGGAAAATATTGTTGATTTTCAAGGTCAAATATACACAAAGGGTAAATCAAATGAGTATGCGGACGTTTATATTGCACACAGAGTAAAAAAAAGCGTTTTTGTGGAATGCATTGGCAGTGAAATAATTAACGGCAAACTCGTTGCTTTATTTTCATAAATATTGCAGGAAAATATGAACAATCATTAAAATTACAAGGAGATTTTTTTTATTCAAATTTACGTTAATAAATTGGATAAAGGATAATGTTTTATGGCAAAAAAGGATTTATTTTTATACATGCTTTTATGTTTTAGTTTTGCAAGCACAATAACCTCAGGCAAAATTGCATTAACCGCCGGAGTCACGCCTTTTGTTTTGGCAGGAGGGCGTTTCTTCATAGGTGCGGTATTGCTTTTAACCGTACTTTTATTTTACAAATTATCCGTAAACAAAAACAAAGATTTTTCATTTAAAATTTCAGGAAAAAACTTTTTTAAAGTCAGTGTTTTATCAGTCTTTATGTTTATAATACCCTTTTCATGCATTATAAACGCGCTTGTTTTTTTACCTTCAGGAGTTGCGGGAATTGTCGGCGCTTCAATTCCTCTTTTTACAATGATATTTTCACATTTCATGTTTTCCGATGAAAAATTTACTTTATACAAATTTGCAGGGTTATTATTAAGCAGTTTGGGACTCGCTTTACTCGCTGTTTCAGGAGGAAAATCATTTAGCCCACAAAACGCAAATACTTTTATAAAAGGTTTTCTCCTATACACAACGGGTTGCGCTTCAATAGGATTAGGTAACGCGTTCGCAAAAAAACTTAAGCCGGATATTAGTTTCTCTCTGTCATCTCTTTATCAGGCATTTATTGCAGGTATATTTTTCGTTGTTACTGCTTTAATATTCGAAAATCCGTCAAAATTGAAAGTTAGTATAGAAACCGTTTTACCCGTATTATACGTTGCTGTTTTCGGAATGGGGCTTCCTTATGCAATTTATTACAACATGCTATCCCGCATCGGTCCTGTTAAAATGTCAACTATTACTTTAATTATTCCGGTTTTAACGGTGCTATTCGGATATATTATTCTCAATGAAAACGTAAACATTTATACTTTTTTATCCGCTGTTCTCGTTATTAGCGGAGTGGGAATAATCTTGTTTTATAAAAAGCGTTTATATAAAAATACCGCTGCGTAAAATTAAAATAGGTTTAACTTTTTTTCATTCTCTACTTAATTTTTAAGTGTTAACAATCAATAAACTACCGGGGTAAATATAATGAGAAAAACTATTATATTTTTTATACTATTGTTTTCAGTTACGGCAATTTTTGCAAAATCAAACATTTTCAGCAAATTTGATTACCGGCTTAAATATTCAATAATAAACGGCAATTTAAAAAGATTTAAACGCGTTATTAATAAATATTATAATGTAAATGCAAGAGATAAAAACGGAAATACTTTTCTTATGAAATGCACGATGGCTAATCTACCTTCATTTGTCAGGTTTTTGCTTTCAAAAGGGGCAAAAGTTAATTTGAGCAATAAACACCGGAAAACTGCATTACACTATGCCGCATCATACGCTCATTTATCAATAACGAAAATGCTTTTAAAAAGAGGGGCAAAAATTAATGTCAGGGATATAGGCGGGCATACTCCGTTGTTAACCGCAGCTTGTAACGGAAATTATTGGGCATTCCGAGTTTTACTTTCAAAAGGAGCAAAATTAAATATAAAATCACGCTACCGAATCACATCGGTTTTAGCCGCAGCGAATTCGGGAAGCGTTAGAATAATGAAACTGCTTTTATCTAAAAACGCGAATTTTAACGTTACTGATAAATACGGAAAAACGCCATTAATAACTGCGGTCAGGCGCGGGCATTTTGGCGTTGTAAAATTTTTGGTTGAACAAAAACGTTTTAGTGTTAATGAAAAAGATAAATACAAAAAAACGCCATTATTTTTTGCCGTGCAAAACGGATATTTAAAAATTACTAAATATTTGATTAATAAGGGAGGGGATATTAATTCATCTTCTATTTACGGCCGCACGCCTCTAGACAGAGCTGTTTATTTCGGCTATACAGATATTGTTAAATTTATGGTTAAAAACGGAGGTAAAATAAATAATAAAAACAAACGCAGGCGATCGGTTTTAATCACAGCCGTACAAAGAGATAATTTTCAAATAGTTAAATTTTTAATCAAAAACGGGGCTGATATAAACATCTCTGACAGACGGGGGCAAACAGTTCTGATGTATGCAGTGCAATCAGCAGGGCCTAAAATTATCAAACTCCTTCTTAACAGCGGTGCGAAAATTACTGCAAAAACGCGTTATAAAAGGACCGCATTATACTACGCAATATTACAACGTAATTTACCTGCAGTAAAAATTCTAGTTAAATACGGTGCAAATGTTAACGAAAATATCAGATACTACGGCAGCCCTTTAATTCTCGCTGTTCAAAAAAGAGATTTGAAAATTATTAAATTTTTAATTAAAAACGGAGCTGATGTAAATATTCAAAACCGCAAGGGGTATACTGCGTTAATCGTTGCAATATTGGCTTTGGACATTCCCATTGTAAAATACCTTTTAGAAAAAGGCGCAGATTTGGAAATTAGAACGCGTTACAATAAACGCGCTATTGATTATGCAGAAAGAACGAATAACGTTGAGTTAATTAAAATTATCAGAAAAAAGATGCTTAAAAACAAAACCAAAGATGAAAAGAATAAAATTTAAACTTTTTGTTTTTTTTCTTTATAATGTTTTAGCGAAAAGGTGCCGGCGCGGGGGTTAACATTTTTTACCAACATTTTTAATTTATCCCCGGGTTTTAAGCGGAAACGTGAATTAACGCGGGTTTGAAGTCCGTAATCATCGAGAAAAACCTGATAATCGTTTTTATTTACATAAATTACCGTAGCGTAAATTATTTCATCAGGTCGGCTTTCCATAGATTTTAACAGCCAATAATTTTTTTCTTCCCTTTCTGCTGCGCTTAAATTTTGGCGAAAAATTTCACTCGTTGCCGATACCTTTTGAATTTCATCAATCGAATAAGGCAAGGGTTCATTATTTAAAAACGATTTGATTTGCCTTTGTATTATTAAATCGTGATAACGCCTTATAGGTGAGGTACATTGAGTATAACATTCTAGTCCTAAAGAGTAATGTTTAAAAGGCGTTGTCATTAAATTCGCTTTGTTTAATTTTTTAATAACGGAAAAAATATCTTCGATATTGATTAATATTCTTTGGTCAATTTGAGGCGGCTCAAGGGGTTCGTCCTGTGAAACGTAAACGCAGGGAATATTATTTACAAGGCAAAATGAAGCGGCCTGATACCCTGTTAAAACCATTAGTTCTTTTATTATTGAAAAAGATATACCCGGAACGTTTTTAATTATATTTATTTTCCCGTTTTTTACAGATACTTTATAATCCGGGTTCATAAACTCCACCGCTCCCCTTGAAAGCCGGCTATTTCTAAGTTTTTTTATAATTTTCTCAAGAACGTCAAAATTTTTATAAAAACTATTTGTGTAAAACCAATTGTCAACTTCATTATAGGACAAATTTTCATCAACGTTTATTATGCTTTGTGTAATTTCCTTATCCGTTATGTTTAAATCCCTGTCAAAATGCGTGATAAAAGTCAAAGCCGGACGCACATTGCCGCTTTTCAAACTAATTTTGTTTTCACTTAATAAAGGTGGGAACATTGAAATTTTACCTGACGAAAGGTATACGCTCATTCCCAAATTGGATGCGAATTTATCAAGAACGCTGTCTATTTCAATAAAAAACGCGGCATCTGCTATGTGTACATATAACGAATAGCCGTTTTTTGTTTCCACAATAGAAAATGCATCGTCAATGTCTTTTGTAGTCTCATCATCAATTGAATAAGTTTCAAACCCTGTTAAATCCACACGTGTTTTTTCCGGCTGTTTTTCTGCAGCCAGTTGTGCGTGTTCAAGTTCTTTGTCTTTAAATCCGGTTATGATATTAAATCTATGAATTGCCATATTCTCATGTTCATTAAAAATGCCAAGTTCAAAACAAAAACAAAAAGCGCCCTGGGCATCTGAATTCATTTCAACGGGAGTTGTAATATTGTTTTTTATTTCCCGCATAATTTTTTTAGCTTCGAATTTATTTTTATAGTTTTCAGAGTATATGGCATAATTTTTTACCGATTCTATGTATTGAAGCACATAATCCGGTAAACCATCTTTTAAATCAGGAAAAACATTTTTAAACCATTCAAGAGCATTTTCCCGCATACGAATTTTTTCAAGCCGGTTTTTTTCTTTTAACGCAAGCTGTTCCAATTTTTTTTCAATTTCATCACTTTTCGCGGGTATAAAATTTTTATTTTTTTCTTTAAAATAGATATTATCGTTTTTTAAAGCAATGTATGCCGCCGCTTTATTGAAATCACTGTTATGCTCAAAAAGCAGTTCTGTCATTTCATCAAGGGGCAAAACTGTATCGTTGTCCAAAAGCTCGTAAAGCGTTTTAATATCCGCACTAGCTGCCTTTTCCTCAAGTTCGGTTGATACTCTATCAATATCAGCTTGGCTTTGAAACGTTGTGATAATGCGGTTTTCATTAACGTTTTTGATTTTATTGTTTTTAAATTTAAGTGAAATTTTATTTTTCTTTTCACCGGTTTTTATGCCGGGTTCTATATTTTTGCCTTCCGCATAAAGCGCATAAACGTTTTCCATTAACAAAGTTTAATAAGGATTTTTTTATTTTTAAATTTTATTTATTAAAAGAATCATAAATTGCAAAAAAAATATAAAAAATTTGACAAAACTTTTTTAATGGCTTAATGTGTTATTAGCCGATAAATAACGTAATGACATAAAGGAGATTTTTTTATGGGAACCAATGAAATAGTAATCCGTATGGTTGCAAAAGCCGAGGAACTCGATATTATACTTGAAAGCGATGTTTTAAGTTCAATAGAACACTGCTATGACTGGGCAAAATCATGGCTACGTGACCAACCTAAAACGCGGCTTGAGTTCAAAATTAGAAATACTTTGCAAGAGCTCATGGAAAACTCAATGATTTGTAAAATAGACAAAGCTCTCGCTACAATGAAACGCGATGTAGGGTGTAAATAACGTATTATTAATTAAAAAGTAAATTATTACAAAACAAGAAACAATCTATAAACAACGGGTTGTTTCTTTTTTTTTAAAGCCATGGATATAATAAATAACGAACAGGAAAATATAAAAAAAAACATAATTCCAAAAATTGAAAAACGTGTTAGAAATGAAATCAACAAACTTGTAGACCAAGAAAGTATAAATAAAAACGTTAATAAACAGGAATTATTCGATGAATATCTTAATAAATTTTATCAGGCATTAGGTACGGATTCAATAGAACGCCTTTATTTTTCCGTTTTTCAGGAGATATTAGAAACCTTTCAAAAAAAACTCCCTTACAAAAACATTGACCAATTGATTAACCACACTTTAAACACTGCTTTTGAAAGTTTCGGCAAAGCAATCGGCTGGGAAATAGCCGAAGATTAATTTTACTTTTTTTCCACTTTACCAATTACAAAGGGATGTTCGCCTTCGTTGCTTAATACTTCAAATGCTGAATCCAAATCGTGTTCAGCCACAATAATAACAATGCCTACTCCAAGGTTAAACGTTTTTTTCATATCTTCGTCAGGCACGCTACCGATTTTTCGTATAAGTTTGAAAATTGCCGGCTCTTTCCATGCTCCCCAGTCTACGTTTAATTTAAGATGTTCAGGCAAAATTCTCGACGTATTGCCGATTAACCCGCCGCCGGTTATGTGGGAAAGACCGCGTATTTTTACGTTGTTAAACAATTTTGTTATGGGCTGAAGGTAACTTTTATGAATTCGAAGTAATTCGTCACCGAGTTTACAACCAAGTTCGTCTATTTCATCATTTACGCTGTACTTTTCAAATAAAACTTTACGCGCAAGCGAATACCCGTTAGTATGAAGCCCGTTTGAGGGAAGCCCGATAATAACGTCACTTTCACAAATTGACGAGCCATCGATTATTTCCGTTTTTTCTACAATACCCACGATAGTACCGCTAATATCGTATTCTCCCTTTGTATAAAAATCAGGCATTTCAGCAGTTTCACCGCCTATTAACGCGCAGTTGTTTTGGATACAAGCTTTCACAAAACCGGAGACAACGCTTTTCCCTATTTCCGGCTCTAGCTTTCCTGAAGCAAAGTAGTCCATAAAATAAAGGGGTTTTGCTCCGCAAACGAGAATGTCGTTTACGCAGTGATTTACAAGGCATTGCCCAACTGTGTCGTGTTTTCCCGTTAAAAATGCCACTTTAAGTTTAGTGCCAACGCCGTCCACACTTGACACTAAAACGGGATTTTTATATTCCTGTGGTATTTCATAAAACCCGCCGAATGCGCCAATATCTTTTAAAACATATTTATTGAAAGTAGAATTAACCATACCGGCTATTCCGTTAACCATTTCCGCTCCCGCGTCAATATCAACACCGGATTCTTTGTATGTAGCCATTTTTTCACCTTACTATTATAACTAAAAAAAATTTAACTTAAATGAAAGTATTTTCCATTATTTTTTTATTAAAAATATTAATTTATTACTTTTTTTACTTAAATTGCTTGAATCAAAATGAAATCGGTGGTATGATAGTACAGCTTGAATTGAAATTGAAGAAATTTTGTTTTTTGCAGGGACAGTATGAGTAAGAATGAAGATTTTTTAACGCCCCGTGAAGCAGGGAAAATTGCCGGTGTTTTTCAAACAACTATAATTTACTGGATTAAGAAAAAAGGTTTACGTGCAACGCGTTCACCCGGCGGTCATTATAAAATTTACAAACCCGATTTAATAGAATTCTTAAACGAACACGATATTTACAATAAAAAAAATCCCGAAGACGGTAAAACGAAAATACTGCTCGTTGATGATGACAACGATATTGTTGAACTTTTAAAGGAATATTTAAATGAAGAATTTGAAGTTGCGGTATATTTAACAGCAGAAAATATTATTGATAATATTTTGGAAGAGAACCCGGATTTAATTCTTTTAGATGTACGGATGCCCGAAAAAGACGGTTTTGAAATTATAGAAGAATTAAAAGTGAACCGACGCACAAGAGGTATCCCTGTTATTTTCATAAGTGCATTAACTGAAAGCGAATACGCAATAAAAGGTTTACAGCTTCAAGCAGAAGATTACATCAGAAAGCCGTTTGACCCTGAAGAAATTAAGCTAAAAATAAACCGTATATTACGCAGGGCATAGCTTTAAGAAAAATACACAGCCGCTTTTTCAGGAGTTCCCGTTTGCCTAATAACATCAACGTATTTTTTAAGCTCATTTATTGCCTGTGAAAGGTTATTTGCTTGAATCTTTACATCAATGTCATCAGGTATTTCAATTATTATGGTGCCCATAATAAATCCTTTAAAATAAAATTAAAAAAAAGCGCTTATACAGTTTCTTTAATCGGATATGCCCTAAAACCTGTCATGTCAATTTGAAACTCATCAAAAAAATCACATAAATTCGAATAATTTTCTAAACTTTTATCGTTACAATGAACATATTTTAATAATTCGTCTATTGCCTTAGAGAGAGAATTTGTCTGGATTTGAATATCTATGTTTTCCGGAATTTCTATTACAATCTTACCCATAACTATTGTCCTGCTTTTGAATAAAAATTATTTTACAAATATTGCACTTTAGTGTCAATACTAAAAAATAAAAACCTTATTTTTTTATTTTTTTTTTATCTTTAGTTTGCCAACACAAGTTTACCCCAAAAATTTCTACAAAAAAACTATTAGCGTTATGTTTTTGTACCACTATAACCGCCTTTTGCTAAAAGGCGCAAAATTCATTTTTTTTTATTTCAATAAAACTAACTTTTATAGCTTTATTAAGAAGCGGCATTGGCCAATATCGCCTCTGCAAATAATAATAATAATATTTACCTAGAACCAAATTAATCAATAATCTATCTATTTAGGAATTCACGCTAAATTAAATAATCTTATACTGTGCCGGTTTTCTCAAAGCAGTTGACTTAAAATCATAATATGGATACCCTAAGGAAGAACTTGTATAAATTCGCCCTTTTTTAGGCAAACCAAGAATTTTTCTTATCTTTGTTTTCATTGTTTTATAAGCAATCACGGCAAGCCCGTTTATACACGTTCCAAGTCCCATACTTTCAGCGCCTAAAACCATATTATAAAGAGCGTAGCAAGCATCATCTTTGGGCAGCGACGAGCCACCTTTTAAATAATACACGAACATAATAACAGGCGAACCGTGAAAAAGCGCATCCTCTCCTAAATTGTGTTTTTTTATCATATTTTTTAAAGAATCTCTGTATTCTCTTGCTTTCTTCTTAGGTATAAATAAATAAAACAACAATCGTATTGGCCAAATTGAAACAAGTGCATTTATTTTCCTGTAAAATTTCATAAATGCGTTAATAAGTTTTTTTCTCGTTTGTTCATTAGTAACGAATAAAACGTGCGTACCCTGAGTATTTGACCCAGTGGGCGCAAAGCGGGCAAACTCAGCTAACTCTTGTAATTTTTCCCTTTCAACTTTTTTATCAAGGTATTTTCTAACACTGCGCCTTTTATTTAGCATTGTAAGCGTTTTTTGAGAAGGCGGAAATTTTTCTGCCGGCTTTGGATATTCACCGTTACTGCTTAGTGCGCGTTCAGGGCAAACCGCTATGCAGTGTGAACATTCAAGGCAATTTTTATCATAAATTTCTAATCGTTTTTTCTTTTCATTGATTAACAGTACACCGTATCTGCATTGCTCGGTGCATAATCCGCAAAGAGTACATTTTGAAGTGTCTATTGAGTCGGGCTTCATAAAATCTCCCTGTAAATAGTAATATTTAATAAAATAAAATAATGTAACGTAAATTAAAATAAAAATTCTTGATTTTATTTAAAAATATGGAAATATATTTTAAATTGCGGTTATAATAATTTTTAGAGAAATAATTTTGGGAGAAAGACATGAAAATAAAAAAAGTAATATTTTTTGCGTTGATTTTTTCAACCATATCCTTTATTGCAGGGTGTTCTAAAAAACACGTTTTAAATGAAAAATATCCTGAAGCCGTTAAAGCACTTTTTATAGGCGTTGAGCGGTCTTCACTTGTAGGTAACTTTAAGAAAGGAAGTTTTACCTCTTTTTTCAAAGAACTCTTTTCAACTACAGAATTTCAGAAACATAAACAACGCGTTATAGAAAAAGTCAACGAACTAAAAGGGGCTTTTGTGGAAACAAAGATAATCGCCGATGAAGTTTTGCAGCAATATAATAAATTACCGGAAAACAAACGCATTTTTGATTTTTACACCCTTGAAAACGTTAGTTTTAAAACCCTGCCTTATTTGCTTGATATACCCGAAGGCAAGGTTGACAGAAGTTTTAAAAAAATCCGTCCGGATTTAAAAAGCAATTTAATTCTGGAAATCCGTCCTACAAAATTGATTTATAACGAAAAAGGCGACTCTAAGGAATTTGAAGTAAAAATCGATATAATTTTATTCGATATAAAAACGAATTCAATCATATTTAGAAAAACAGTTCAAGAAGACGGTGATTTAAAAGATTCGTTTTATAATGAAAATAAATTAAAAAAAGGAGAAAAACCAACGCCAGGATTTAAAAAAATCAAGGTAAGTTTCAATATTGAAAATTATAAAGACGGAATAAGACGGCTTGCAAAAGAAATTGCGCCAAAAATCATTAAAATTTTGAAACGCCCTGATAAAAAGTAATTTTAAAGCGAATATGATATTGTGAGATATTCCTTAAAAACGGCAAGATTAAATATTTTTTTGATTTTACTTTATACAATTTTATACTAAAGTGATTTTAAAATCAAAGTATTGTATATTGTAATTGCTTTTCAACCGACACTTTAAAGTGTCGGTTGCATAAAATTTAAAGTATTATTAGTATATTTTTAATCAAATGATGTTTTAATTCAAAAAAATCGGACATAAATTTTTGCAGGGAACACTAATTTTCGTTCCCTGCAAAAAAAATTTACTGAAAATTTAAACCATAATCTCACTATAGTATAACTGTCCATGTATTTTGAGTGCAAATTTAAAATTAGATTTATTAAAGTGAAATTAAATTTATTAAAAAAAGAAACAAAAATATACTTTCACAGACACGACAATGGCCATTTTCGCCTCTATTTAATAACTATTTTTATAAATTAAAAAGCTATTTTTATTTAAAAATTCGCGTAAATAGAACGCAACCCCATTGTTTTTATAAATTTACCTAATTTCAAACTTGCACTTCTGTATTTTTGTCCAAAAAATCTTCCGCTCAATTAAAAAAATATTTTTTTGCGAAGAATTTTTTACGTATTTTTACGACAAATGAATAATATTTCAATGTTGTCAGAGGGCATTAACTTTAGTTATAATTTTTTTTTCCGTTGTTTTTAACTAAAGTTAGGTAAAAACCAGTACTAATTAACTTTTGATAACTTCAAAACCTCCCTGCTAAAACCTATACTTGATTACAGAGAGCGGGCAGTAAACTGCCTGCTGAGATGAAACGAAAGATATTAATTTTTGTTTCATAAACCTTAAGGAGGTCCAAAATGACAACAATAACAAAAAACCAAACAAAAACCAATACTTTAATCGCAACGGAAATTAAAGAAGAAATCGTTGCTGATGCAAACAGCAGACAGGAAGTCGAAGGCGTAAAGCTTGACAAAAACGACATAGCAGAAATGCTAAATTGGATGCGGACAAAAATTAACGCAAAAAATGGGCGCAGACAAAATGAATACGAACCGGTAAAAAAAGAACTCGTTGAAGGTATACTTGAAAAAATAAAACCGGGCAACTATTTCTTTAGAAATAGAGATATTGGCTACTTAACGCAGTATGCAGAAAACGCGCTTGCAGACAACGGGAAGTTTTACAAAACAGTTCAGGCAATTTTTAGAAAAGCGCAGTAAATCATGTCCCGGAGAAAATATACCCGTGGAGTATAATTTACCCTGCGGGTATTAGTTTAGCCGGTGATTAAACATAGAGAGTTTCTCTATTTCTAATGAACCTAGCTTTTCCGGCGGATATAATACCGGATGAGCAAGGAGGAAAAAATGCAGGCAACAAATTTAAATTTACATAAAACGCCTATTAGAATGGCAATGAAAACGTATGTTATTGAATTAACAAAACCTAATCTTGCAATAATTCATAACTGGTTACGGGATACCCCTGAAGCTAAAGGGCAGGACGATGCAACGTTTTTCCCGAATATTTTGAAAATAATTAAAAACTTAAAGCCGGGTTTTTATGAATTGCAAGAGCAAGAGATTAACTACATAACCCATTATGCGCGTGAAAACTATCCTGAGCTAAAGGATATGTATAATGGCGTGGGTTCTGTATTCACTATAGAAACTATGTATAAACTTTTAAAGCCGTTAAACACGCACATAAAATTTTTGAAACAGTTTAACTTGACAGAAAACGATATTAAGTGCTGGCAAAAAATGTTTACTGACGGAAAACGGCTAATGGTTTAAAGGGAATTATCTGAAGTCTTAAATAATTAATTTATCTGCTGTAATAGTGTTTAAGAAAAACGCACTTGTCATTTTTGGACTTCAGTTAATTAACCTACCGCTAATTACTGTTATTGACAATAGCGCAGAGAATAGTTTATTTTCTGCGTTATTTTTATTGAACCACAATATTTGCTTACTATTAGTATTTATTTAATACAAACATTGATTTATTCTTTTACGTTGTGTTATTATTAAATTATAAAGAAAAAAAAGGAGTTTTTTTATGTCCGAATCCGGAAAAAGTAATAACAACAGTAATAACAATAGTAACAGCAAAAATTATCGCAAGGACGACAGTTTTTATAAAATTATTTCGGATTATTATTTTAATGCCGGCTTTACTTTAAGCAAAGGCACAATAGAAATATTAAACAATTACGTTAAAAATACTGCTTTTCATAATTTTTTTAAGGATTAATAATTATTCGCATTGCTTTTTAATAAGATTTGCTTTTAATATGTAATTATTTACTAAATTTGAAATATTAAATTTTAAATTTCTTTTATTTATTGGTATAATTGTACTAAGAAAATTAAAACTATTCTGAATCGGGGAAGATATGTCAAAGCAAGTCAGGGTAAGCAAATACAGTAGTACAATAAGAAATATTGATAATTTATATCGTTCAAAATTTCCCATAATTTTTGAAACCTCTAATGCTGATAACGAATTTAAAGACGCTATTAGTGTGGCGCTTAATAAGATATTAAAAAATAAAAATTTTCAGCATATTAAAAAACACCTGTTTTTCATACTGTCCGAAGCAGTGGATAACGCAAACAAAGCATATCTAAA